>JAIRNQ010000037.1 GCA_031257955.1 Deltaproteobacteria bacterium
GTGACCATGCTGGCCATGACCAAAGGTATACGGGAGATAATCACCTACAATCGCCAAGAGGCCTCCATCGCAAAAATGGCCCGGGCCATTAACAGATCCTTTAAGGCCAGAATCTTCACCGGTTTTAGCGTCACGGTCCCGTCCCTGATCATGGAATCCGTGGGCTTCAGTACCATAGGGGGTATAGTCATATACTTGCTCTGGCAGCACGTCCCTATGGAGGAGATCGTCGCCGCCGCCTCCATTTTAATGCTGACCGCTTGGAGGATTCTGCCCATAGTTTCCCGAAGCTTAGGCTACAGCGTAGCCATAAGGCTCACTAAACCCATGGCCATGCTATGCTTGGATCTATTGGAGACCTTCACCAAAGAAGATCCGGAACCCAGGGCCATTCCGGATCCCGATTTTAAGTTTCGACAAAACCTAGCCCTAATAGACGCCACTTTCCAGTACCCCGACTCCGAGGCCAAACCGATCCAAAATTTCAACATACGTATCGAAAAAGGCCAAAACGTAGGCCTCATCGGCCCCTCCGGTGCCGGCAAGACCACCTTGGCGCTTCTCCTCTCCGGGTTGGTCGCCCCGGTCGAAGGGCACTTTGAGATCGACGGCAAGGTCCCCAACCGCCAAGAGTTGGCCGCCTATATGTTGAAGATGGGTTACGTCCCCCAAACTCCCCTTCTCATGGAAGGGACCCTGGCCGACAACGTGGCCTTCAGCCAGTGGGGACAGGAATACGATCGGGGCAAGGTCTTGGAAGCCTGCGAGCTGGCCGCCCTGGATTTTGTGGTCAGGGATCCCGACAAACTGGATCTTAAGCTCTCCGGGACCGCCGACCGGACCCTCTCCGGGGGCGAGGCCCAGAGGGTGGCCATAGCCCGGGCCCTCTTCGCCGACCCCGAGGTCATAATCTTCGACGAAGCCACCAGCGCCCTCGACCAAGCCAACGAAGGCATAATCCGAAACACCATCCGCCGGCTCAAGGGCCAAATTACCACCATCGTCATCGCCCACCGCCTAAGCACGGTTGAAGATTGTGACGTTGTCTACTGGCTGGAAGCCGGGCGGATTAAAAAATTTGGTCCACCTTCAGAAATCATTCCCTTATATAAAGAAACCTTTAGCGCCGACGAACTGAACGCCGTCCCCGCCCCGGCCGCTACCCCCGATGCCACTGGCGCCACTGGCCCAACTGGCCTGCCGCACTGAGGGGAACCCCGTGCCATCCCCCGAAGCGGATTCCCTTTGGCCGGCGGCGATTTACCCGGGCCCAAATTGGGGCACGCCGGGTTTGACAATATCGAGGCGCTGGGCTAGAATCAGGCCACATTTGGGACCTGGGCTTATCCCAAAAGCTTCCAATCACACCATGTTTAATATAACCGACCCGAACCTTAACGACGATTCTAAGACCGCTCGCGGAAGCCGCCGGACGGCCCCGCCGGTCTCCCCGGTCGCCCTCCTAGCCGCCATTCTAGCCGCCGCCCTTATGCTGACCGCCGCTTTTCTTGCCCCGGCCAGGGCCCAAGCCCAGGCGACGGGACAAGTCCAGGCGGAGGAGAAGGCGTCGGCTGAGGCCCAAGTCCAGGCTGAGGGGCAGGCACCGGCGGAAGCTCAAGAGGGCTTTGGGGGCCAGCCCGGTTCGGCCTGGGCGGAACCGGAGAGGGCCAGGGCGATTTTCCTCGATTCGGCCAAGCGACTTAACTTGCAAACCAAGCCTGGCGGCGACTTTGTCACGGAAAAAATGCCCGACCCCATTCTGTTTCCCAAGGAAATTTTTATCGTCCTGGGTGCCGGGCTGGGCCTTTTTTTTCTTTTTTTTCTCGTCAGGGCCATCATCAAGTCGAAGAGGGCCGCCAAAAAATCTGACCCGGACAAGAAACCGACCGAGGATGGGGATGATTTGGATACCGAAGCCCTGGAAGCGACCGGGCTTAAGGCCGATCTCTTGGCCAGCCAAGGCTTTATCACCGAGGCCATGCATGCCCTGCTCCTTGAGACCATCGAGGAACTAAAAAACCAAAAGAACATGTCCTTTCCCAACTCCCACACCAGCCGGGAGATCGCCGGTAGCCTCAACTTGGGCCACGCCGCGACCAAATGCCTGGGTGATATCGTGACCGCCGTCGAACCGACCTGGTTCGGGGAAGCCAAACCCGACATTAACCAATACCTCGGCCTTAAGGCTACCTTCGACGCTTTTCTTGATATCCTCTCACCCGGACGGACACAAAAGTCCTACCACTTGGGCCTTTCCGAAAACGGCCAGCCGGCCGGCCTTGCGGGGTAACGTTTTGCCAACAGCTGGCCGAAAAAAACGGCTCTTTCTTTTATTGGGGGTCCTAGCGGCGGTAGTCATCTTCGTTCTCTTGATCCTGAAGGTGGCCGTTCCCAAAGCTAAAGACCGGGATCCCAATTACGGCCGGACCTCTGACGCCAGCAGTTTTTCCATTTCCTCGGTGGGCTTCGCCGGCCTGCACGATCTCTTGTCCAAAGCCGGCGGCCCGGAAGTTAAGCGCTTATACTACCAATCCGAAGAATCGATTAACGATCTCTTTATCATACAAGACATTTACTACTACGGTTCCCCATTGTGGCAGATAATCCAGGATGCGGAAGCCGAGGCCAAGGAAGCCAAGGCCCCTGAGGCCGAGGCCAGGGAAGCCGAACAGGGCACGGGTGATTCTCAGGGGGCAGCCCCTGAGGCCGCGGCCACGGAAGCCGTGGCCACGGAGGCCGTTAAGGATAAGGGCGATAAAGCGAACAGGAAATTCAAGGCCTTGGTGTTCGAGGATAAATGGGACTATTATGATCATCCCAAAGTACGGGGCTGGGTGAGCGACCAGGAGTTGACCAATTTCGAGTATTACGGCTCCATTGTCCACAACGTTTCCACGGAAACCTTCTTCCCCAAACTCTTGCCCAAACCTTGGCCCAAAGCCGAAAGTTTTTATTCCGTCGCCGGGTTGCCGGCCCCAAGCGGCACCGACTCCATCGTTCTTTTCTGTAACAACGACGATAACGGGGTGGAAACCATCGTCGGCGCCGAAGGTAATTTGTTGGTGGGTAGGGTTGAAACGCCCACGAGCGTTATCTACTTCATCTCGGACCCGGACGTGGCCAACAACCAGGGCCTGGGCAAAGGCCGAAACGCCGCCTTTATCATAGGGCTTATAAAATACATCCTGGCTAGGGAAGGACTTTCGGGCGTGGCCTTTCACGAGCCCAGCCTGCGCGATAATACGTTAGAACGTCTATACTCTGAGCCTTATTTTGGGCCCCTTTTGGAGTTTCCCCTGATCATCGTGACCAATCTCGCCGTTTTGGCCGCCCTGATCTTTTCGGCCGCTTTGGGCTGGACCTTCGGCGGGGTGGGCAGACTTCCCGGCGGGATCGGGTTGGGACAAGCCGCCCACGGCTTCGGGAAGTTGAAGCTCATCGACAACAGTTCACGTCTCATGGCCCGGCCCAATTTGTTGCCCGCGGTCCTGGCCGCCTATCAAAAAATGACCGTGCAGTTGGCCGAAAAAACCGTGCACGTCCCGAGGCACCCCGGTGAAAGCGAAGCCGGCTGGCTCAAACGGATGGCCAAGACCAAAGGGCTTCGGCCCGGATCGCTAGGCGGCCAAAGCGTCGGCCAATACGACCTTGGACTCGAACCCCTCTCAAGGGAGCAATCCGGTGTAGCCGCCGGGAAGGTTAGGCTTATCGGCACCTCTGAGGAAAAACTTATATCTAGCGCTTTAAAGTTGTATGAATTCCGGAAGGAGTTAGAAAGTGGATCTAGCCACCCTGGCCGTAGTGGCCAATGATCTGAGAAACGAGATCGCCAAGGTCCTGGTCGGCCAGGCCAGGGCCGTGGATCTTTTATTGGCCAGCCTCCTCTCCGGGGGTCACGTTTTGTTGGAAGGCGTGCCCGGGACCGGCAAGACCCTGTTGGTCCAGACCCTGGCTGGGGCCCTGGCCCTGGAGTTTGGGCGCATCCAGTTCACACCCGACATGATGCCAGGGGACATACTGGGGACCAACCTCTTTAACTTCCAGACCAACGAGTTCACCCTGACCCAGGGCCCCATATTTACGCAAATACTCTTAGCCGACGAAATCAACCGCACCCCGCCCAAGACCCAAGCCGCCTTGCTTCAGGCTATGAACGAACGAAAGGTGACCATCGACCGCAAGACTATCCCCTTGGGTTCGGAATTCATGGTCGTGGCCACCCAAAACCCCATCGAGCAGCAAGGGACCTATCCTCTGCCCGAAGCCCAACTGGACCGCTTCCTATTTAAGGTGACCATCGATTATCCCCAACGGGAGGAAGAGATCGAGGTGGTCCGACGCCATGGCCGGGGGACGATCATGCCCGAGCTGGCGCAAATCGGGCTACGGCAAGTCATTAACGCCGAGGGGCTAAGGCAAGCCAGGGAGGTCGTGGCTTCGGTGCTGGTATCCAACGAGATCTTGGCCTACGTGGTCGATCTGATTCGGGCCACCCGGACCAGCCCCATTATAGAGACCGGGGCCTCCACCAGGGCCGCCACCATGCTAGCCTCAGTTTCCAGGGCCTGGGCAGCCCTTTGGGGCCGAAATTACGTCATTCCCGACGACGTAAAGTTTTTGGTAAAGCCCCTACTGCGCCACCGCTTGATTATGACCCCAGCCGCCGACATGGACGGCATTGCCCCCGACCAGGCCGTCGAAGCCATCCTGACCCAGATCCCGGCCCCGAGATGAACTACCCCAATCCGCCTGGCCCGCCTGGCCCGCCTTACCCACCCGGTCCTCTCGGACCGCACGGACAGCCCAGGGCGCCCTTCCCGTCTGGCATTCCTGGCCCGCCTTACCCACCCGGTCCTCTCGGACCGCACGGACAGCCCGGGGTGCCCTTCCCGCCTGGCATTCCCGGCCCGCTCGGAGCGCTTGGGCCGCCCAGGCCTCCCCGGCCGCCAAAGCCGACCAAGCCTAAGCCGCCCGTCTCCCGTATGGTTCGCCCCACCACCCGGCTGGCTTGGCTTTTCGCCCTGTCGGTACCCCTTTCCGCCTTGCTATTGGCCGGCTTTAAGAGCCATTACGCCTGGGCCCTGATTTACCCGGGAGTTTGCCTCCTAGTCGGCCTTACAGAGTTTATGTTGGGTAGGCTCATGTCGGTGGAGGTAAAGTACGAGTACCCCACGGTAACGCCGTTGGGGCAAGAGGCCATTATTTACGCCCATCTAGCCACCGCCAAGAAAAGTCCGGGCTATAAGCCTATCTTTGAGTTGGTCATCGAATTGATGGGCCCCTTGGCCGACGCGGACTCCCCCAAGGTCACCGGGACCATGACGGCCAGGGCCTTGGATTTTACGGTGGCCATAAGCCCCAAGCGGCGGGGACGGCTGGATTACAAAACACTCTGGCTTCGCTGGAAAGGCCCTTTCGGCCTTGTCCACTTCGTAAAAAAACTGCGCATGGAAGGCCACTTCACCGACGTCGTTCAATCGGTTAAGGGCGTCCACGAGGCGGCCCTGTCGTTTTTTTTACGGGAGACCGAGCCTGGCCAGAAGAGTTTGCCTTTTAGGGGTGAGGGCACCGAGTTCGATTCGCTGGTCGAATACTACCAGGGCATGGATCACCGAACCATTGACTGGAAACGCTCAGCCCGCCACCACAAGCTTTTGGCCAAGGATTTTAGGCAGGAGAGAAACCACAACGTTATCCTGGCCTTCGATACCGGTCGTCTCATGACCGAGCCGGTTTACGGCCTCCCCAAGCTCGACCATTACGTCAAAGCGGCCCTTCTGATGGCCTGGGTGGGCCTCCAAAGCGGCGATAGGGTCGGGGCGGTGGATTTCTCCCTAACCTTTAAGGCTTTTTTAAAGCCGGGCGGAAACGCCTCGTTTTTTTCCCGAATCCAGCGCTTCACCGCCGGACTCTCCTACGGCCAGGACGAGACCAACTTCGCCGCTTCGCTGGCCGAACTGCGCACCCGGGTGCCCCAGCGCTCGCTAATTATTTTTTTCACCGAGTTTATAGACGTCATCACCGCCGAGTTCATGATCGAGGCCCTGGCGGCTCTCGCCAAAAAACACGCCGTGATCTTCGTCTGCACCCCTGACCCGCTCCTGGAAAACCTCAGGGACAAAAAACCGACCAGCGGCCTGGATCTGGCCGGATCCGTCATAGCCGACAGCTTTATCCGAGATCGGGCCATAGTTCTGCAGCGGGTGACCCGCCTGGGCGTCCAGGCCGTTAGCGTCCCGCCCAAGGCCCTTTCCACGGCCATCCTAAACAAATACCTGACCATTAAACAAAGGGGCCTTCTCTGAAAGCGCCCCCGCCCCGGGCGGAGCTTTCTTTTCCGGAGTCCGGATGAGCCAAGACCGAAACGACATACCCCCCGGCCAATGGTACCCCCCGCCGGGAACGCCCCAGGAAACGCCCCAGGGGCCGTCCCAGGGGCCGCAGGCAAGGCAATGGGGACCGCCGCAGGGGTCCCAGGGGGGCCAGCCCCAGGCGCGGCCGCAAGGTGCCCAATGGGCCCCGCCACCGGGGCCCCAGGGGGGCCAGCCACAAGGCCCGCCACAGGGCTCTCAATGGGGGCCGCCGCAGGGGTCCCAGGGGGGCCAGCCCCAGGCGCGGCCGCAGGGTTCTCAGTGGGGGCCGCCCCAGGGACCGCCGCAGGGGTCTCAATGGGGTCCGCCCCAGGGACCGCCGCAGGGGTCCCAATGGGGTCCGCCCCAGGGCCCACCGCAAGGTTCTCAGTGGGGGCCGAGTCCAGGGCCTTTGGCCCCTGCCGATGGGAACCGTCACGACGAAGACATCCGGAGCGCCCGTTTTCGGAAGGGCCGGGAGGAGAGCTGGCGAAAGCTGGACGAGCTGGTCACCAAGTTGGAAAAGAAGGGCCTAAAGTCCTTGACCGACAAGGAGGCCATCGATCTGCCCGTCCTTTACCAGGCCGAACTCTCGTCGTTGGCCGTGGCCAGGAACACCGTCCTGGATCGCTACCTCATCGGTTACCTGGAGGCCCTGTCGCTGCGAGCCTACTTAGCCGTTTATGGGCCCAGGGTCAGTCTAGTCGAGCTGGCCGGGAAGTTTCTTCGGACGGGCCTTCCCCAGGCCGTCTGGGCCCTGCGCTGGCATATTGTCGTATCTTTCTCGCTACTTTTCCTGGCCATCCTTTCCGGCTACGTGGCCGTGGTGGTCGATAACTCCAACTTTTCTTTATTCATATCCCACTCAGAGGCCGGGGGCCGAAATTTTTCGGCCACGCCGGACCAACTGGCCACCTTCATATATGGCAACTGGACCGGATTGAAAGACGCCTTGGTCCACTTCACCAATTTCCTCTTTCGCCACAATACCCAAGTGTCCATATTATGCTTTAGTTTGGGCTTTTTTCTTGGGGTCCCGACGACCCTTCTCCTGATTTACAACGGTCTGGCCCTGGGGGCCATGATTGGCCTCCACTTCGAGAAGGGCCTGGGGCTGGACTTCATCGGTTGGCTGAGCATACACGGGGTGACTGAGCTTTCGGCCATCGTGTTGTCCGGGGCGGCCGGGTTGTGCGTGGCCGAGAAGGTGATAAGTCCCGGCCCGGGGGGAAGGTTAGCTAATTTGGCCAAACGTGGACGCGACGCGGCCTCGGTAATGATCGGGGTTATTATAATGCTGCTGGTGGCCGGCGTGCTGGAAGGCGTCTTTAGGCAGCTCATAGACCATACCTTAATCCGGCTGGCCGTGGCCACCCTTACGGCCGCCTTTTGGGCTCTGTATTATTTGGGAGGGCGAACCCTCCCCAAGGACGAATCGGCTTAAAACCGGGCCGTTTCCCCGACCGGGAGCCGGGGGTCGGTCAGGAGGATATGGCTCAATCCCAGGCCCGGCGTTGGCCCTGGGGGTCCACGGAAGGCGTTGGCGGGCAGATGAGCGATCCCAAACAACGACAAATGATTATGGACCTTAAGGCCCAGAAAGACAGGCGGACCATCGTCAGTCCCGAAGGGCTACCTCTGTCCATGATCCTGGCTGGCCGGGACGCCCGAGTGACGGGTTTTTTCGTGGACATGACTCTGATCCTTTTGGCCATGTCCTGCGCTTTCACCATTATGTTTGCCAGCGACTTCGATACGGACGTGGCTTACTCCATAGCCAGCCTGCTAGCCTTCATTATATTTAACTTCTACTTTATTTATTTTGAGCTGGCTTGGCGGGGCCGGACACCGGGCAAAGTCGTGGTCGGGACCATGGTCGTCAACCGTAACGGCGGGGAGCTTACCCCCACGGCCATAGTGGCCAGAAACCTGACCCGGCAAATCGAGTTCTACCTCCCCTTAATTTTTTTCTTCTCCGCCCTGTCGGGCTCCGCCCAGAACGACTACAGTTGGGTTTTTTTCGTCTGGGTTTTCGTGGGGGCCATTTTGCCCATAGTTACCAGGGATAGGTTAAGGCTGGGGGATTCCATCGGCGGGACCCTGGTGGTGGTTAAACCCCGCCAGGTTTTGTTTGAAGACCTAAGCCAAGCCAACTCCCTTACCGGCCAGACCTTCGCCTTCACCCCGGAGCAGCTGGCCATTTACGGCTATTCCGAGCTTAGGCTGCTCGAGGATATGCTCCGCCGCGCCAACGAATTGCCCTTTCCCAAAGGGGAGCCCCTGGAGGGCTTAAACGTCGCGGCCGAAAAAATACGGGCCCGGATAGGGCTGGTCGACCCCATCCCCCCGGGCTTGGAGCGGCAATTCTTAAAGGAATTTTATACCGCCCAGAGAGCGGTTTTGGAGAGAGCCCTTCTCTTCGGCAGGCAAAAGTGGAACCAACACGTGGGTTACATCTCCGTCTCGGCCGCCGCGGCCGGTTACCTGCCGCCCTCGGCCCTACCCGGACCGCCCAGCGGGCCCGGCGGTCCCCGCTAAAGGGCCGCCTTTGGCCTCACAGACCAAAAACCTTTTTGGCTTGGCCGATCATCATCGTCTCGACCTCGAAAGCGCTGAGGTTGGAACTGTCGATATGGATGGCCTCATCGGCCGGCTTAAGCTGGGCGGTCTCTCGGGTGGAATCGGAGTGGTCCCTCACGGCCAGATCGGACTCGATCTCCTCAATCTCCACGTAAACGCCGTCCCGGGCCAACTGGCGCTGTCGCCTGGCCGCCCTGACCGCCAGCGACGCGGTCAGAAAGAATTTTAGGCCCGCCCAGGGAAAGACCACAGTGCCCATGTCCCGGCCCTCGGTAACCAAGTGACCCCGTTGACCCACGCGCCTTTGGACGTCCATCAAGGCCGCCCTGACCCCGGGTATGGCCGAAAACTTTGAACTTAGCCTGGAAACCTCGGGCGTGTTGATAAGTCCGGTAACGTCTCTATCCCCCACTATAACCAGCGTCTCCGATTTCTCGCAGTACAGCCTCAGATCCAATGACCGGGTCAGGGCCTCGGCCTCCTTGGCCTGGGTGGGGCTTAAGCCCCTTTCGTTGGCCACCAGAGCCACGGCCCGGTAAATTGATCCCGTGTTTAAATTGGCCCATCCCAAGGCCTGGGCCAAGTTCTTGGCCAAGGTGGACTTGCCCGAACCGGCCGGGCCATCGATGGTGATTATTGTATTTATGTTGTCCATACCG
Source organism: Deltaproteobacteria bacterium (assembly GCA_031257955.1). Lineage (GTDB taxonomy): Bacteria > Desulfobacterota > Desulfarculia > Adiutricales > Adiutricaceae > JAIRNQ01. Next base: position 9,590 of record JAIRNQ010000037.1, read on the forward strand.
TCGCAAACGTTATCGCGCGTCGTATTTCCTTCCCCAAGGCCCGTCCGGGCAACTCGGAAGCGATTAATCGGCTAAAGGTCAAGCCCAAAAGGCCTAAGCCAAAAGCCCTAACCGGGGGCCCGCCCCAAAAGCCTGACCGGGGGCCAGAATTCTGGTTAGACCCCTTGGCCAATTGTATTTGGCCCGGCAGCGGTCGCCCACCAGTCGATGTGCCCAGTCGATGTGCCCAGTCGATGTGCCATAGTACACAAAAATGGCGCTTTTGACCAGATCGTGGCCGCCTCCGAGCCCCCTCGATCGGACCCTACGGACCCAATTGGTCTGGTCCGATTGGCCTAGCCCGAAGGCTCACACTCCCGGCTGAACCGGGAGGCGGGCACCATGCTCCCCTGGCCCGGTTAGCCGCCTTATGGCTCGCCGATCGATCGTTCAGTCAACTTTTCGCGTCCAATTTTCCCCTTTCCAACCATCCCCAATAGCCAATGCCGCGGGCCCTCTGATTTTTTCCCTCCGGGGCTACCCCTTTCCCGCTTTTCCTGCCTAGCCAGGGACCTCCCGGGGCCCACTGGCCCTATAATTCTGGGCGATCGATCGTTTTACTTATTTTTAACTCCCTGAACGCGCTATGTTGTGTCTGGCTTCTCGCTGGGACGCGTGAACTGGTGCTTGGGGTCAAATTTTGGCCTTGGATGGCTTTTCCGGCGACCAATCCGTTCTGGCCGGCCTAGCCGGTTTGGCCGGACGTGGCGGCTGGCCAAGCCAAGATTCTGTTTAAGGACCGGACGGGCCTTTTTTTAGCGCATGGGGGCATATTATTCTCCGATTGTCCCTCCTTGGGGCCGAACGAGATTCCGGGGGGGTAAGGCCCGGTGAAAGCCTGAAAGGGAGACGCTAAGGCAAAAACTGACCTCTCGGGACAATCGGCCAACTTACAGTTTTTATTAGGTAAAAAAAGTGCCCACACAATTTTTATGAATAATTATTGTAAGTTCGATCGTTAGTTAAAATTTCATTTTTTTTCGACCTAGGTCTTCAGAGCCCTGTTTTTCCGCTAACATACGTTAGTTCGTTTTCGACATTCGGTCAAAAGCCTTGCCCAAAAGACAAAATACCTAGACATGTTTGGCCAAACCGATGTTAGTATTTTTTGTAAACTTATTTTTGGGGAGTCGGCAATCGACTCTGGTAAAAAAATTTTTTTGAGCCTGCTAAAGATCACTTAATTATGTTTCAATTACAATTATATTTATGTATGTATATCAAAAAAATTACTTTAGACTGTTTTAAAGCTCAATTTCTTGACTTTTTTCTGGCCACTTTATTATAGGGTAAAGGCTATAATATTCAGCTCAATTACCCGTAAAGTCCAAAAGACCAAAAAAAGACCGGTCGAACGGTCGTTTTTGTTGAAATTTTTTTATTGCCACCCTGGAAAATTTGTTTTATAATCAGCTTGTACGAACGGTCATTCGCCTTAATCGACCACGATCGAGCCGGAATACCCGGAAATTTGCAACGAACGCTAGAACCCTAATGCGAACAGCTGAATACGAATGTTAGTTTATGCCAAAAGTTTTATTGGGTCAACTTTCCGCCCGGATCGAACCGGGCCGCCCCAAAGCGAGGCTAGTGAGGGTATCTTGAAGGGGCCGGGCCGATTTCGCAACCCGCGAAAGGCGGAAAACGAATGGCGGCGCGCCGTAATTGGCGTCCGCTCAGCGAAAGAATGGAAACTTAATGGGGCGATGAAGCCGTAAACGATGCCGACGGACCCACCAATTCCAAGGGGGTCCCAATGCGGCCAGAGTGAACGCGGTAATCCGCGGCTACAGGATTAAAGGTGCTTCCGGCAAGGGCCGGCGTACCGAGAAGGGGTGTGACGCCATGACCTTCCGTTTAAAAATTTTTTCAATCATCGTTGGAATAGTCATTATGGTGGTCGTCACCATCATCGGCACCAGTCTTTTTTTCATTAGGAAAGGCATCGAGCAAACCGTTACCGGAAATTTGGCCGTTACCAGGGATATCGCCGATCATTTTATTTCCAGTGAAATTAATCTTCTGGTTTCCAGGGCCAACGGGATCGTCAATCGGCTCAAAGCCGCGCCCGTCGAAAACTGGCAGCGGATCCTCCAGGACGAAACCGCCAAAAACTCCGATTTCAAAGCCATCTCCGTTCTCTCCAGAAGCGGGATGGCCGTGGCCGGCTACGGGTACCCCCAAGCCGGACCGGATCTCCTTTTTGGCGATTATTTCCGCAAATCGTTTAACGGCGAGTCGGTAATCACCACCACTAGGCACGATCCTTCCGGGGAATTGGTATTCTACATACTGGTCCCCATCTCTAATATGGTCATGTCGGTTACCATCTCCGGCTGGCATTTCACCAATCTTCTGGAACCGTACCGCCTTTGGAAGACCGGCTCGCTTTTCATTATGGATAGGGAAGGGACGATCATAGCCAACAACCGGCGCTATTATGTCGGCAACCGCTATAACCCCCTCTGGGATCCGGGCCAAAGCAAAGAGCTTCTCTCAATGCAAGCCTTCTCCAGGAGAATGCTGAAATACCCGTCAGGCAGCGGTCGCTACACCCTGAACGGCAAAGAACGCCTAGTGGTCTTTACCCACATCTCCTCTGCCCCAGTCGGCTGGGTACTGGGCGTATCCTCTCCCATATCCGAGTCCCCGGCGGCCCAGGTCGATCGTGGCATGCTAGTCATGACCATTATATTCGTGAGCTTGGGGTCCCTCTTGGCCTTCTGGGCCTCGGGCATACTGGATAAGCAGTTTAAGACCATTGAGAGCCAATACGCCAAAGTAGCCGAGCTATCTGACGAGGCTAGGTGCGCCTCCGAGGCTAAGACGACTTTCCTGGCCAACATGAGCCACGAGATGCGGACCCCGCTTAACGCCATCATCGGTTTTTCGGAATTAATCATCCATGGCCATACCGATGAGGACGACCAGGAAGAAAGCTTACAAAAGATTCACTCCGCCGGAATGATCCTCTTGGGGATCGTAAACGACATACTGGACATCACCAAAATCGAAGCCGGTAAATTCGAACTTATCCCAGTGGACTACGACCTGGCCAGCCTGATTAACGACACGGTCACGGTTAACCTTATACGCATCACCGACAAGCCCATCGAGTTTGGGATGGAGCTTGACTCCAAGCTCCCCAGTCGCCTCTTTGGCGATGAGCTGCGCATTAAGCAGCTAATTAATAATCTACTCAGTAATGCTTTTAAGTATACCATTGAAGGTAACGTTGACATGTCGGTCACCGGGCGCCGCGACGGTTCCGACTTCTGGCTGATAGTCAAGGTCAAAGACACCGGCATCGGCATCAAACCCGAAGACGTCAACAAACTTTTCGCTGAGTATAGCCAGTTAGATCAGAAGAGCAACCGCAAGATCGAAGGTACGGGCCTGGGGTTGGCCATTACCAAGCGGTTGGTGGACATGATGGACGGTACCATAGACGTCCAGAGCGAATACGGGGTCGGCTCAACCTTTACCATAACCATTAAGCAAAAGTTCGTGACCAACGTCCCCATCGGCAAAAACGTGGCCGAAAACCTCGAGAACTTCGAGCTCAGAAGCCGCAAGCAATCCGGTGACATGTCCATAACGGCCCTCCCCTACGCCAGGGTTTTGGTGGTTGACGACGTCAAGGCCAACCTGGACGTGGCCAGGGGCATGCTTAAGCCTTACGGCATGCAGGTTGATTGCGCCACTAGCGGCCAGGCGGCCATCGATCTTTTGAAAGACGCCAAGGTTCAATATGACGCGGTTTTCATGGATCACATGATGCCCGGGATGGACGGAATCGAGGCCACCCACCGTATCCGCGAGGACATCGGTACCGAATACGCCCGCAACATCCCCGTCATAGCCCTCACGGCCAACGCCATAGTGGGCAACGAAAAGATGTTTCTGGATAACGGCTTCCAGGCCTTCCTGACCAAGCCCATAGAGATGAAGCGCATGGATCTGGTCCTGCGCCAGTTCGTCCGCAATAAGGTTAAGGAGGCCGAGTACCTGGCCAAGCTAGAGGCCGAGGCGGCCAAGCTTCAAGACGCCGTGGCCAGCGCCATGTCTGAGCCCACCGACGAATCCGCCCCCCAGGCCAAGGACACGGTCGAGGCCGCCGCCAAGGCCGGTGCCGGTTCCTACGGCTCGGGCAGCCCCAAAGCCGCGGCCACGGGTGCGGCCGGCGGGACGGACGAAACCAAAGTCGGCGGCAAGGCCCAGGAATCGGGTATGGAACTGGTTAAAGCTCCCAAGGACGACTTCGAGCCGCTCACCAAGATACCGGGTTTGGACGTTCCCGAGGGCCTCAAGCGCTTTTTCGGCGACAAGGAAGTCTACCTGGGGGTCATACGTTCTTACGCCCAGAGCGTTTCCGAATTGATGGATCAGCTGACCGAGCCTGACTACGGGGACCTTAAGAACTACATTATCGCCATCCACGGCGTCAAAAGCAGTAGCTACGGCATCTGCGCCAAAGACGTCGGCCAGCTGGCCGAAAACCTTGAGCATAAGGCCGCCGAAGGCGACGTGACCTACGTTAAGACCTATAACCACCAGTTCCTGGCCGCCGTGACCAGTCTGACCAAGTCCCTAGAGGAGATACTCTCCGAAAACGAGGCCCACGACAGCCGCCCGGTACGGGATCTGCCCGATCCCAAGCTCCTTCTCAAACTTCGGGAGGCTTGCGCTTCCTATGATATGGACGGCATAGACGAGGCCATCGAAAGTCTGGAATCGTTCCACTATTCCAAGGATCCCGATCTGACCCCCTGGCTCAGGGACCGGGTCGACCACATGGATTTTCAGCAGATACTGGATCGCTTAACCATGGTGGCCTAGCGGTCGCATCTTCCTTACGGGCCTTGGCCCCAGGCCCAGGCCTCTGGCCTTTATCCCTGGCCCTTGGCTGGAGGCCACCCGCCAAAGGCCCCAAACGGCCGGGACATCAAGGGCCATCAATGGCCCGGGTCACGGTCGGGCGAAAAGTACGCGAATTGGTTGGCGCCGAAAAGCCCCCACGGCTCACGACGCGAATTAACTTTGGCAAGGAGACAGAGAACAAAGGCTAGATAGATCAAGCCGAGAGATCACTTAAAAACATTAAAGCGAAAATGAATTGATACTAATTTATGGTTTTATTTAACGAGGGCATTCGCATGGACACGAAGCGCCAAAAAATCATGCTGGTCGACGACAATACCGCCAATTTGACCATGGGCAAAAACATGCTTAAGGAAGCCTATGAGGTCTACCCGGTGCCGTCGGCGGCCAAACTTTTCGATCTCATGGAACACGTCACCCCGGCCTTGATATTGCTTGACGTAATGATGCCCGAGATGGACGGTTACGAGGCCATCCAAAAACTCAAATCCGACGAAAGGTTCGCCGACATCCCAGTTATTTTCCTCACCTCAATGAATGACGAAAATAGCGAGCTGGAGGGACTGAGCCTAGGCGCCATCGATTACGTCATTAAACCTTTTTCCGCCCCTTTGCTTTTGAAGCGGATTGAAAACCACCTCTTGATCGTCAGCCAGAAGGCCGAACTCAAGCACTACAACGATAACCTTCAGGCCATGGTAGCCGAAAAAACGGCCCAGGTCTTCGACCTCCAAAACGCCGTCCTTTCGACTTTGGCGGAGATGGTCGAGTTTAGGGACAACATGACCGGCGGCCACGTCACCAGAACCCGTAAGTACCTTGAGGTTTTGGTAGACAAGATGCTGGAAGAGAAGATTTACCACGAGGAAGTTCTGACATGGAATCTAGACTTCTTTCTACAATCAGCCCAACTTCATGACGTGGGCAAAATCGCCATATCCGACGCCATTTTAAATAAGCCCGGTCGTCTTGAGCCGGACGAATTCGATGAAATGAAAAAACACGTGTTGTTTGGCGTCGAGGCTATCAACAAAATTGCGGCCAAAACCACGGAACACAGCTATCTCCACCACGCCGCCATCTTCGCCGGAACCCATCACGAAAAGTGGGACGGCACCGGTTACCCCAATGGCCTCAAGGGTTACGAGATCCCCTTGGAGGGAAGACTGATGGCCATCGCCGACGTCTTCGACGCCCTGATTTCCAAGCGACCCTATAAGCCGCCCATGCCGGTGGAAACGGCCATCAACATTATTGTCGAAGGCAGCGGGGCCCATTTTGACGAGTCTTTGGTCGGCATCTTTCTAAAAGTCACCGACCAGTTTGCCGAAATATCGAGGCTGGCCGATTAAAGGAACGATCCCCGGCCCTTGCCAATGGGGCCGACCGGCCAGCCGCGCCACAGGGACCGACCAACCAGGAAATTCACCCCGCCCCTCCCTAGGGACGGAGACCAAATCATAGCCCGAGGCGCTAAGGTTCCAAGCGCCATGCCCGGCCGGGAAAACGCGGAAGCCCGGCCGGAACGGAAAACGGATTTAACGGGGGTCCCCCGGGTGCCGTCTTTGACGGATACGCTTTGGGGAGTTTGCCACGGAGAGAACTACCCGGGGAGAACACCCGGGAGTTTTCGCCGAAAACTGTCTCTGGGGGCCGTTGGAACGGTTATTCGTTCGGCCAAGCCCCGCCTGAATCTTGGGAGGGTAATTCGATAACGTCGATATGGGGTCACTGCGCTGGCCGGGTCCAAAAAGGACGAGATCGGATTCCTCCTAAAGTAACTAGTAGTACATTTAATGTACTCTTGAGTCTGTAAACGCCAAGTCGTTACCGAAGATTATCAACCTGTTTAGAGCCTTAATGCGTTGATTAACTTATTTTACATGTGTTTCTCCCAGTGAAAGACGCTTACGGCCACAAAACTTTTTAACCATCTTATTTCGCTTGGCGTTTACCGAATATTTTCTTAGCGAACCGTTTTGAACTTAAAAAAATTGTTCCGTCTTAGCCGACCCTTTAGTCGTAAAATTAATTCAAGGAATTGGACTGAATATTTATTAGCCTTAAAGTTCGTTTTTGGAATTTTAGTAATTTATTTAGATACTATAAAATTATTTTTAGAGATAATATTCAGTCTTTAGCATTAAAGATAGTTTCAAGATTATTAGCGGTACTTTTATATACCATAAAGTTACCTTCCAGGATACTCAGCGGCGCATATTGCATTAAAAATTTTTTTAGGCTCTTAGCGATGCGCTTCGTACTTACAAAAGAAGATTTTTGAACTCTTCACGGGGTACGTCCATGATAGAAACACTTATCGTCGCTGACACCCTTACCGGTTCGGCCGATACCGGGGCTAAATTCTCCAACGGTGGCCCGGTTAAGCTGGTTAACCTGGATCTGCCGGACTGGTCCGGCATACATGGCGTTCTCACGGTCAATACCGACACCCACGTCTCCGCTCCCGAGCGCATCCCCGAGACCCTGGCCAAGGTAAAGACCCTGTTAAACGACCATAGGCCTCGCATCCTCTACAAGCGCATCGATAGCTGCCTGCGGGGCTTCATCGGTCTGGAGATCGCGACCTTTCTCCAGGCTTTCGACGGTCTGGACTTCGCCTTGGTCGCCCCGGCCCACCCCGAAACCGGTTGCGTTACCATAAGGGGCATTCACCGGGTAGACAACAAACCGGTCCACACCACCAAATACGCCAAGGGCTACTCCAAACCCGTCCTGGACTCTCGGCTAAAAAATGTCATTGCCCAGGATCACAATCTCCGGGTCGAGACCATCGACATCGAGGATATCAGAAGTGGGCCCGCGGCCATAGAGCACAAACTTAAGAGCTTCCGGCGCAAGGGCGACAAGTTCATAGTGGCCTGCGACGCCGAGTTCGACTACGATCTGGACCTTCTGGCCAAGGCCACCAAAGAACTGGCCGAGAAAATCCTCTTCACCGGGTCCTCCGGCCTGGCCGAGGTCCTGGCCGATCTCTATTCGGCCAAATCCCACAACTGGCTTGGGGACGAGTTTCACCCGCCCACGCCCCAGCCCCCGGTAATTTTTTTCGGCGGCTCTTACTCCAAGGTTCTTCGCGAACAGTTTAACGCATTGGCCGCCGACCACGGTGGAACCCTATACGAGCTGGACTTGGAAGCCCTCATGAACGGGAGGGGCCAGACCATACCGATTCCAACCCCCGGCAAACCCTTAATCATAACCCTGCCCGACAAAAGTAACGACGAGGCCTTTAACAAAAAATATCCGCTGACGCAAATCAACGAAAAGTTCGGGCCCCTGGCCGCCGATCTGGCCAAAAACGCCCAGTACAACTCCATTTTCATCTCCGGCGGCGAACTGCCCCGGACCACCCTGAAGGCCATGAATCTCGACGAGGTCTGGATTCGCTCCGAGCTGCCCCAGGGTATCGTCTTCTCGTCTTCGGGACCGCTGTCAATCCTGACCAAACAGGCCGACTTTGGACCTCCCGAAGCTCTCAGCCAACTCTTTAGGGATATCACCACCGAGGACGATTGG
>JAIRNQ010000053.1 GCA_031257955.1 Deltaproteobacteria bacterium
TCTAAGGCCTCCTCTGACCATTTTGTCAGGGCCTACCACCATACCTACGGCCTCCCGGTTTTGACCACCAACTGCTCCAATAACTACGGCCCCTACCAGTACCCGGAAAAGCTTATCCCGCTCATGATACTAAACGGCTTGAATTATAAGCCCTTACCCGTCTACGGCGACGGTCTCCAAATCCGCGACTGGCTCCACGTCTCCGACCACGTCCGGGCCCTGCGGCTGGTCCTGGAAAAGGGCAGGGTGGGGCAAACCTATAACATAGGCGGGCGGGCCGAAAAGGCCAACGTGGAGGTGGTGGAAACCATCTGCTCGCTTCTGGACGAGCTGGCCCCCAACCCGGCCAAGGGCCCCCGGAAAGCCCTCATAACCCACGTTACCGACCGCCTGGGCCACGACCGCCGCTACGCCATCGACCCCGGTCGGGTGTCCCGGGAACTGGGCTTTGAACCGAGTCACGATTTCGCCTCCGGCCTTAGGGATACGGTCAAGTGGTACTTGGCCAATCCCCAATGGATCGAGAGCGTCCAAAACAAGGGTTGATTGTTCAATCCCCATCGCCCAAGGTGACCCTAGCCTTAGCCGGTCGCCCTGGCCCGGCGAAGGCCAACAATCCCGGCTTAGCCCGATAATCCCGGACGATGTTTCCCGAAGGATAGACTTGGATGGCCAAGAGAAAAGGCATAATACTGGCCGGCGGGGCCGGCACTAGGCTCCACCCGGCCACTTTGGTTGTCTCGAAACAGCTTTTGCCCGTTTTCGACAAACCCATGATTTATTACCCCCTGACCACCTTAATGATGAGCGGCCTGAGGGAAATACTTATCATATCCACCCCGGTCGATCTGCCGCATTTTGAGCGCCTGTTGGGCGATGGCCGACGCTGGGGATTGGAGCTAAGTTACGCCGAGCAGCCCAAGCCCGACGGCTTGGCCCAGGCCCTAATCATCGCCGAGGGTTTTTTGGCCGGCGGCCCTTCCTGCCTAATCTTGGGCGACAATATATTCTTTGGGCACGAGCTCATGTCCCGCCTCAAGGAGGCCACCGTCAGGAAAGGGCCTGGGGCAACCATCTTTGCCTACCACGTACAGGATCCGCAACGATACGGCGTCGTGGACATCGACAAGGATAATAATGCCTTGGACATCGAAGAGAAGCCCACCAAACCCCGCTCAAACTACGCCGTGACCGGCCTTTATTTCTACGACAGCCAAGCTTCCAGTCTGGCCAAGGAACTTAAACCCTCGGCCAGGGGTGAGCTGGAAATAACCGACCTCAACCGCAAGTACTTGGAACTCGGCCGCCTTAAGGTGTCTGTCCTGGGCCGCGGCTTCGCCTGGCTTGACACCGGCACCCACGAAACCCTACTCGAGGCCGGCCAGTTCATCCAAACCATCGAAAAGCGCCAAGGAATGAAGGTGGCCTGTCCCGAAGAAGTGGCCTGGAGGAACGCCTGGATCGACGACGCCCGGCTCGAGGAGCTGGCCCAGCCTCTGATGAAAAACGGCTACGGCCAATACTTGAAAAATCTTTTGGGGTCCAAGCGCTAACCGCCCCCGCGTCCCCTTCCGCCATCGCCTATGGTTAGGCCAAAAGCCACCCGGGCTCATTTTAGGCTCTCAGCCCGTTTCCCAAAAAAGCGACGCCCATGGATCAACCCATCCATGGGCGTTTTAACTTATAGTGGCTAATCGGTCGGGACTATGGCCGGGCGTAAGGGCTAAAGCCGCCCAGCGAACTGGCCGCGCTTCTATGGTTCAAAAATCGATGATACCAAACTGGGATTCCGCTGGTTATGTTATTGAAATGTGGAATATTAATCCAAAGCCAATATCAGTTCGTCGTAGTTACTTTTGTTACTGTGCAATTTATAACATTCTGAAATTACATAATTTTTTTAGGGATGATTTGTTTTAGCAAATATAATCGGCAAAAATCTGAAATAATTCAATATCGGCTTATTTACTAGTTGTTTTGCGTATTGCAAAAATTCTATGCTGGTCTAATGTCTATAGGGTGAAATCGATATTTAATTTGCTGGCGCGAAGTCTATACCCACTTAAATTTATATCAATACATTATTAATAATAAAGATAATATTGATTGTGCTAAATATATTAAGATGAAATTATATATAGGCAGTGGTCATATAGAAAATGGCAATAAAAATGTGTTTCAAGAAACTAAAAGACCAGGTATGATCTGGAATAAAGAAATAGTGCAACATTTATTAACTTTAAGATATAAAATAAAAAGCAATTTATGAGATGAAGATGTTTCTGACATTATTTTAAAACATTGTTAGAATAATTATTCACCTTTCAATTTTTTAGATATGTAATTTCGTAATAAAGATTGTGATTCATTCATTAATCTTTGTAAATTTATTTCAAGTAATGGAAAAGGTTTATTTTTAGAAGTAATATCAGTATTTATAGTTTCATCAATCGCATTTTGAAATATATCAGTTAGTAACTTAGCCAATATTTGTCCATCTAAGGTTTCACAACAGCTAGTTTTTTTAATATTATTTCTTAATTTAGACATTTTTTTGTTGGATTTGTTGCTATACATTTTTCTTGCTCGCTAGTTTAGCTAATTTATAATATTATCACAATAGGATAGTGGAAGCAGAACATTTAAAAAAAGTTGAGTTTATCATCAATTCAAGCTAAAAGTAACTCTTGTTGATTGCGTGTTTGACAGGATACTATATGCCTCTCCAAGGTCACAAGAAATATTCCTTTCTACAGGTGATAGTTTTGGTTGTAACACCGAATATGACTACGAGACATTTTATGTCTAGATGGTTGCCACCCCTACAGTCCAAGGCAAACAACTATGACATGATTATAGCACATTCAATATAGAAATTTTACATTACATTTTTTGAAGTACCCGTTATTATGTACTAAGTAGGACCAACAAAACGCCATCTTTCCTGGTTTTACCTTTCTCTGATGCTTTCTTCTCTCGGTCATCACCTTCGACCGTTCTATAGCGATAGGCTCGGAGCTAAGGCCAATTGCGCAGGTGGGAAAGAATTAAATATAAAGCCGACCATGGAAATCGGGCCCGGCTATCAGTTCAACATTATCGTCACCAAAGACGTGATTTTCAGGACGGCTTATGCGGCAAATTGAGGCTGGCGGACGTATAGCCCCTGACTGTCGGAGGGTTGGGTCAGAGTATCCACACCAGATTGTTGAGACTCGTCCCCTTGGCTTCAGCCTGAATGGCCAAAAGGGCGTGAAGTTCGGGAGGAAGCCGCAGGGTCAGGCGGCCGGAAAACGGTTTTTGCGGCTCACGTCCGGATTTGGAGCAGTTATCGAGATAAAAATCGACCGCATCCTCGAAGGCCTGGCGAATTTCATCAACCGAATCGCCATGAAAAGTGATTATGTCCTGGATTCCGGCTACCCGGCCGACAAAACAACCGTCTTCGTCGCTGTATTCGATACGGGCGGCATAACCGCGATGAGTCATAGGTTTCATGGCGTCACCTCCAATAGTTTCAAAAAATACCCCGCGCCTGGTATGGCTTGGCTTCTTTGCCCGGATGCGGGCGATGGAAGTCGATGCGGTGGTTGCCCCGCTCAAAACCAACCCGTGATCCGTCACAAGTTTGCCGGGCTAACTTTTAGGGAGGTGAAATTCAAACTCCCTAAAAAAGAGATAACGATTGATTTCCTTGATTTCTTGTGCAAATAGGGTAGGCATAGTGAATTCAAACAAAATGACTTGTATTATGATCAAGAACAATTGCAAAATGTCAGTGATATTTTAGAAAGTATTAGCAATTAAACAAATGATTTAGTTGGTTTTCTTGTCTGCCGCATTTGGTATTGGTGGCAGAGGTCTATCGGACAGTTTAAATCCGTATTTTTTGACGATAAGAGTTGCTTTATTATTGAAAAAAGTTATTATTTCAGATTCTTTTTATATTTTTAGTTTGCTCATATAAGTTTAAGCGGATAGCATCAATCTCTTTTTCAATATCATTTTTCTTAATACAACACCTCTGTTTGTTTCTGGAAGGACAAAACTTGAAAAATTGATTCATATTTCAATGCCTGTTTTTAAAATTTCTTCAATAAAAAAACTGTCAACCTCCAAGGCTGAAGCTAAAAAAACATGTGGTTCAATAAAAGCCCATGGGAAGTCCATAGTCATAATAGAAATATCAATTAAAGCATCTTTTCGTGTTTTTCCTCCCCAGTTTTCAAGAAAAAAACAGACATCGGTATCGCTGTTAAAAGTCGCTTTACCTTTCGTCCAAGAGCCAAATAAATAAGCCTTTACAACAGGAAAGGAAGAACGGACTTTTTCGGCATATTGTTTTACAGCTTCGGCGATGGTTTCGGTTGTTCTGAGAGGATCTCCTGGTCTTCCTCCACCGAATCCGGTTTGGGTATTGCTTTCAAGAGCCATTGGAACGCCTCTCTTGTTTTAGTTAGGATCTTAAGAGATTCATCATCCTCTTCATCTTCAAAATAAAGAAAGTTACCATATTCATCTGGATATCGTCCGCCAATATAAAAATTAGAAAGAGTAGCAAATAATTGAATCATATCGCTGCTCGCAGGTTCTTTCAGGTGACTTTCAAACAGCTTGTAGAGATCATTAATTACATGGATGTGAGGAATTTTTGGACTGACTAGAAGAATATAAATACCTTTAACCAGTTTTTACAAGGCTTGTTGAGAATGAAAAAATACAAATTCTGTATCTTTACGGACATAAGCAGCATTTGCTCTGTCAAGATCCTTCATAGCAATTTTAAGCCATATATTGTATAACTTGATTGTATCCTTATTCATGTTAGAATCCAAAAATAAAATTAGGAAACATCAAAAAATAGTTGAACAACGTAGTTTCAATATTCAAACTCGGTTTAGTTAAAGGTTCCACATTCAACTGTCTAACTCAAGTATACAGGACTACCAGTAGATTTGCAAAGATATTCTTAGCCCGAGTTTCGCAGTTAGCTAAACGATGTGGTTTAACTAGGTGAAATTTAAAGGTTTTTAAACGATAGGTGTATTACCTAATTTGCAAAACTTGAAGCGGTTATAGATAATTTGGAAATCTTGGCCATTTATGTAGAGTAGAGAACTGGCGCGGTGGCATTCCTGCTACGTTTCCAGTTCCCCCTCGTCGAACCGGACATGCGGTTTTCCCGCCCGGCTCCCACAATTTGACTGTCGCGCTTTCGCGCTCGGGTAGGTCGGGATAAGCATTCTTATATCTAATAGCCCATATTCCATAAACAGTTTCTTTTCGGGCCATTTCTTATATCCTTTGGTTTTCAATTTATGCGTTCTCTTTAACCAATGGCGAAACCGGTCTACGCAGTATTTGCCGATAAGTTTGAACGGTTTTGAAACCGCACCTACATAGTAGTAGTTTGCCCAGCCTCTCACCGCTTTATTCGCCTTTCCACTACGGTACTGGCATTAAGAAGGTCCATTCTTGCGGCCGTCTTTTCGTGGATGTTCTCCAAATTATGCCGAATACGGCATAATTTGGACAATATGACCCGTCCGTAACATTGTCATAAACGATAAGGCCAGAAGGATTCAGGCTTGGGAATGCGAGGGAGGACTGGCCGTCAGGCCGGAGGCGACGTCTGGGCTAAGGCCGGCCGGGAAAGGGAAACCGGCCAAGCCGGAAACGCGAGACGACGAGGAAGAGGTGGGCTCTGGGCATCGGATGGTTTGAACTAAAGGTCGCCGGCAACGAAAGAGATCGTTTCCAAAGTCTGCCGGGCTGACTTTTAGGGAGGTGAAATTCAGACTTCCTGGTCCCCTCGTGAACGCTTACAAGAGTTGTTGCCTTACCTGAAGAGGCATAAAGATGAGATTGTCGGGAAGATACTCAATGGAAGCTACAGACCAAAACCGGTACGTAGAGTCGAAATACCTAAACCTGATGGGGGAGTTAGATTACTGGGAGTGCCAACAGTGCCGGACAGGTTCGTCCAGCAGGCGACGGCCCAGGTTTTAAGCCCCATTTTCGAGAAAACCTTCTCAGAGTACAGTTATGGGTTTCGCCCCGAAAGGAGTCCCCATGACGCGTTGCCACAGGGTAAAAAGTATTTTGATGAAGGCTACGAGTACGTAGTTGATATCGACTTGGCAAAGTACTTCGATTATTCCGATTTCGGAATAATCGAAGTATCGAGGCCATTCTAGGAGAACTAAAACGATACACGGTAGGTTGGCTAGCGTATTATCGCTTGGCAAATATGAAATCGTGGCTTGAAAGGATGGACTCATGGATACGAAGGAAGCTCAGGACGTACATCTGGAAACAGTGGAAACGTGTCAGCGCCAAGTTTAAGAACCTTATGAAATACGGAGCTAGCAAGAACGACGCTTGGAAATGGGCCAACTCCCGCAAAGGATATTGGCGTATTGCAAAGAGTCAAGTATTGCACACTACCTTAACTAATAAGGTGCTGAAAGAACTTGGATATGACGAACTATCTGGAAGGTACCATAAACTTCTGAAGTAAAAGCATCATCCATTGAACCGCCGTATACCGAACGGTACGTACGGGTGGTGTGGGAGGGTGGCGGGGAGACCCCGCCCCCTACCCGATTATTGGGTAAGGCGAATGGGAAAGGGATCGGCCGGGCCGATCAGGTCTCGCCGATCACGACGCCCATGCCCTTGACGTCATAGCCGCGCATGAACTGGAACTGGGACTGGAACTCCTTGGATCTGATGATGTCCAATATGGCCTTAACCATGGGCAGTTCCAGATCCTCGCGTTTAAGAACCAAATCGTATTGCTCGTTTTGCAAGGCCAGAAAGTCCACCCCGTCTACCTGGCTGGCCGCCTTGAGATCGCCCACGCCCAGATCGGCTTCGCCCCGGCCCACGACCCCGGCCACCGAGAGGTGGGAGAGCTCTTCCCGCTGGTAGCCCACCACGTCCTTGGCCTTCAGGCCCAACAGGCGCAAGTGCTCATCCAGCAAGACCCTGGAACCGGCCCCCTTCTCGCGGTTGACGATGGTGATGTCCGGCCTCTTTAAATCGCTCCAGGCCTTAATGCCTTTGGGGTTACCGCTGGCCACGTAAAAACCCTGGACCCGACCGGCCAGGCGAACCAGGACGGCCGGGATGCCCGGCAGTAGACGCCGGACGAAGGGAAGGTTGTATTTGCCGCTGTCGCCGTCCCACAGATGGGCCGTGGCCGCCTGAACCTCGCCGTGGTAAAGGGCCACCAAACCCTTGTAGCTGCCTACGTAAGAACGCAAGGCTTGCCCGTCCAGGGAAGCGCGCCGGTTCAGAAATCCGGTTAAAACGTCCAGGAGGGCGTCCTGACCGCAGATGATAAAGCCCGACTCGATGGGTTTGGCGGTTTTTTGGCTTTTTTCGTGGCGGGATTCTTGGCTTAACACTTGCCTGGAATCGTTTATGTACCTTTCCACGTCCGACCGCGAAAAGCGCATCTTACGGCCGACTTTATAATGGTTTAGCTCACCGCGTTTAACCAATTCGTAGACGGTATTCTTAGCCACCCGAAGGAGGTTGGCCACGTCCTGGGCGGTCAGGGTATTTTGTTCGTCCATCTATTCACTCCACGTCCCGGGGCGAAAATGGGCCCGTTAGGGGCTCTCCCCGTGCCTAAATATATCATCTACATTAAGCCAAAACCAAGGAAAATGTTACCCAATGGCTTACCCGGGATGTCTCGATTTACCGAAGGCCGGGGACTCCAATCGGCCCGTCCCGGTCTGTGCCGCCCCGTCCGCCACCGTCCCGGCCTTACCTTGACTTACCATGGAAAGTAGCTTGACACGCACTGCGTTGTTGTATTAAAATCAATTTAGTTAAACGTTAAAAATAGTTTTTGCCTTTTTTTGTCATCATTCGTCATTGCATGCCGCTCAAACTGTGTTCTTGAACCCAGCGGCGCTTGAATCGCGAGCGCCAAAGGCCATCAACGGGTCCCAACGAGGCGAAACGTTTTGGCGCCGGCGCCAAAACGGTCGTCGGGGCTACCGTCGGCAGGAAATGTCGCGTTTAAAAGGGACGACCATCCCCAAATAACCCATTTATTGACCAATAATCACCCGGGCCAGGCCAACCGGGTTGGCCCAAGCCCCGGCGCACTTTACCCAAACTTTAGGTGTTTCCATGAAAAGAATCGTTCTTCTCCTTTCCTTGGCGGCCGCGTTTCTGTTCGCCCAAACTGCCCTGGCCGACCAATTCCTTGGGGCCGTGGCCAGCAACTTCGAAGGCCCGGCCAAACTGATCGCCGCCGAGTTCGAGAAAGATACCGGGCACAAGGCCGAGCTCTCCTTCGGTTCCACCGGATCTTTCGCCTCGCAGATCAGAAACGAGAGCCCCTTCGGCATCTTCCTGGCCGCCGACGCCTCCACTCCCAAGGCCCTTGAGGACGAGGGCTTGACCGCCCCAGGAACCCGCTTCACTTACGCCCAGGGCGCTTTGGTCCTCTGGTCGACCACCGAAGGCTACGTCGACGACAAGGGCGACGTCCTTAAGACCGGCGACTACAAGCACCTAGCCGTGGCCGACCCGGCCTTGGCCCCTTACGGTGCCGCCGCTTACGAACTTCTGAAGGCTTGGGACATACTGACCAAGCTGGAAGGCGAGCAGCGCCTGGTCACCGGCCAAAACATCGGCCAGACCGTGCAATTTGTCCAGACCGGCAACGCCGAGCTGGGCCTGGTGGCCCAATCGCAAGTCTGGAAGGACGGGAAATTCACCAGCGGCTCCGGCTGGATCGTCAGTCCGGATCTCTATTCACCCATCCTCCAGGACGCCGTTATCCTGAAGTCGGCGGCCGACAACGTCGCCGTCAAGGCTTTCGCCGATTACCTCAAGGGCGAGAAGGCCAAGGCCATTATATTGTCCTTCGGTTACAAACTATAATCGCCCTTAGACGACGCGGCGAACTTCGGTTATAATCCGTAGTTACGCCTAGGACATCATTTCGACCGTCGGGCACGACCCGGATTAACCGCCCCATGGGCGTTATCCCTATCCCTTGGCCTTTTCCCCGCCGCCGACCTCACCCGGTCGGCGGCGGGCCCCTTTCCCAGCCCCCTCGCCCAGCCTAAGGCCCGCCGGGGGCGGGCCGTTTGATCTGGACGCGACATTGTCTCTTGCCCTGACCCCCGACGAACTGACCACGATAAAGATCTCCTTGCGCCTAGCCGCCTGGACCATGTGCTTTAGCTTACTCATAGGGACGCCGATAGCCTGGTGGGTTAGCCGGCGCGACTCTTTGCTTAGGCGGATGGTGGCCTCCATTACCACCATGCCCATGGTCATACCCCCCACGGTCATGGGTTTTTATCTTTTGTTTTTTTTGGGACCCCACGGCCCCATCGGCAAAACTTTTAAGTTTCTCGGCCTGGAACTCTTGCCTTTTTCCTTTAGCGGCTTGGTCATCGCCTCGGTCATCTGCTCCATGCCTTTCGTGGTCCAGCCCCTGGCCAACGCCTTCATCGCCCTGGGCGAACGGCCCCTGGAAGCCGCCTCCACCTTGGGGGCCAACCTCTTTGACGCCTTTGTAACCGTAATCATGCCCCAGACCCGCCCGGCCTTCCTCACGGCGGCCATCATGAGCTTCGCCCACGCGATTGGCGAATTCGGCGTTGTTTTGATGATCGGAGGAAACATCCCCAACCGCACCCGGGTCCTCTCGATGCAGATATACGTCTACGTCGAAAACATGAACTACGCCAGGGCCCACGTCCTCTCCGGGGGCTTGGTCGTCTTCGCCGTCTTGACCATGCTAGCCACCCAAATGCTAAACCCACCCCAAAAGGCCCGCTCCGAACGCCGCTCCAGATAGCCTAACCAACACGCCAAACGGGAAGCGGACTTCCCGTTAAACTAAATGGAAAGGGGACTTACCTAATGGGCAAGTCAATAAACCCCATGCCATAGGGTTTTTTTGTGTCCTCACTCTAAAGCATCCTGGCCAGCGATAAAGTCGCCGGCCAGGAGCCGTCAAACGAACGGGACCACGATTTTGTCGTAGCGGTAGCTGGGCTTCGGTCGCCCGGGTTTAAGGCTGTGGGCCTCGATGACGTTCACGCTCAAGTCGTTCTCCTGGCCGACGGCGGCCAGGATCTCCCGGACCAGGGCTTCCAGGACTTCCGGCTCGCATTCCACCCGGGCGTTGACCACGATGGGGCCGGGGGCGACGGTGGCGGCCGAGGTGGTCACCACCGGGGCTTTGGTGACGTCGGTGAGGTTTCCGACCAGAAGGCCCTCGGGAGACGGCCAGAGGACCTTGACGTGCCCAATCTGTAGCCGGTCGGCCAAAAGCCGCGTCCGCAGCCGTTCCAGAAAGACGGCCAGAAGGCCGGCCCCGCCTCGGCCTTCAAACTTGGAGTCGGCGGTGAGGTTGAGCCAACCGAGAACGGCCTCGCCGTTGGCGTAGCGGTCGTAGTCTACCACGGCCAGCCTTTCCCCGGAGGTCTCCCCGGCCATGACCGCCTCCAGCCATTCAGGGACGCCCCAGCCGGCGCGGGCCGACATCGACTCGATCCGAGCGCCGGGCCAAGCGGCTACCAAGCCGGCCAAGAGTGTGGCCTTTTCGGAAGCCTCCAGCAGATCGACCTTATTTAGCACGATAAAGTCGGCCTCGTCCAGCTGGCGGCCCAGGATATAAAAGGCGTCCGGGTGAAGGGCGGTAGCCTTTAAGCCCAATAGCTCCCTGGCCCGATCGGGATCGAGAAGGACGGTAAAGGGGGCGCAGGCGTAGTCGTCGGCGTGAAGATCCTTCAGGGGCTGGACGATGGTGGCGCTAAGATCGGTGCAGCTACCGACCGGCTCGGCCAGGACCACCTTGGCCCCCCAGGCCGTCAAAGCGGCCACCGATTTTTCAAAAGCTGGAAAGTTGCAGCAGAAGCAGCTTCCGGCCACTTCCATGACCGGATCGCCCCCGCCCAGCCAAGCGGTATCCACCAGTCCCGGTGCCTGATCGTTGGTTATAAGGCCGGTTTGGAGGTTTTTTTCCTCAAGTAAGGTCCTGGCCGAAGCCAGTAGGGTCGTCTTGCCGGCGCCCAGAAAACCGCCGACGATAATGAGTTTGGGTTTGGTCACTCTCGCGTTCTCCTCATGATTGCCCGACTCGGCCCGCGCCGACGCGACCCGGGGTGCCGCTTGGGCGGCCTTTTGCCCCGAGGCTCGCAAGTCGGCCGGGACGGCCTCGCGGCCGTAGCCGGTGGCCAGTAGGTAAAGTTTAGCCCCGACCAGGGCCCCGAGGCAGGGGGCCAAAATATACACGGTAAAAAAACCGCCCGATGGGCCGGGAATGGCCACCGACCCGTAGCCAATGGCGTAGGCCACCAGGCGCGGGCCAAAGTCCCTGACCGGGTTGAGGCCGGCTTGGGTCATGGGGGCCAGCACCGAGATAATGGCGGCCACGGTAAGGCCGATGTAAGCCGGGGTCAGGTAAGGGCCTGGGGATCCTTCGTTGTGGGGATCGGTCAGGGCGAAGACCATGGCCGCCAGCAAGCCGGTCCCGATGAACTCGGCCAGCATGGCTTTAGGCAAGCTCACCACGCTCGGGGCCCAGCCCAGGGCGTTTTGAAGGCTCGGGTGGGGGAAATACTCCCCGAAGGCCATGGCGGCCAGCTCGCTCCCCGGGGCCCCACGAACTATGCCCTGGGCGGCCTCGAAGTGAATGAGCGCCCCTTTAAACTGCAAGTACAAAAGAGCCGCCGCGGCCACGGCCCCGATGATTTGGCCGCCCAGATAAAGGGGCACGAGTCTGGTCGGAAATCCCCGAAAGGCGGCCATGGCCAAGGTAATGGCCGGGTTTAGGTGGGCCCCTGAGGCCGAGCCAAAAGCGTAGATGGCCAAGGCCACCCCAACGCCCCAAACGGCGGCCACTTGCCAGAGGCCAACCTGGGCCCCGGTAAGCACGGCCGCCTGGACCGCGCCCACCCCCAAGAAAACCATGACGAACGTCCCTCCGAGTTCGCCCAAAAATCGCTTAAGCATGGGAAGCCTCTCTCACTCGGCCAAAGGTTAATGGCCCAAAACCCGTCCCGAACTGGTCCCAAATCGCCGCTTCGCGGCGGGCAAAGCCGCGACCGGCGCTGGATTTGGCGCAGGTAGCTAACGGTCCGCCAATCGCCCATCGGTGGGCGGGGGCCGGGCCCCACCTTCAAAGCCTTGCGCGCTTTACGCTGGATAACAGCGTTGTTGTGATGGTCATGAAAGTGGTTATATCCAATATTTATAAATTTGTAAAGAACGTTCTATAAATTCACAAGTTTCACAAGATAATCTCGCCATACCAACTTTCCCTTGTCTCCCTTTGGAACCTAAGCTCCTCCCGGACTCCCCCAATCGCCGCCTTCCGCCCAGGGCCCCCGCCTTCCGGCCAGGGCCCCGCTTCCGCCCCAAGGCCGCCACCATCCGTCCCAAGGCCGCCGCCTTCCGCCCAGGGCCGCCGCTTTCCGCCCCGGGTCGCCTACCTTCCTCATGGCCAACTTATCGGCCGGTCGTCAATCGCGCCTGGCCTGCCTCGCCAAGAAACCGTTTCCAGGAAAGAGCTTCAGAGTAAGCGTTCCAGGGTAATCGTTCCAGAGAAACGATTTAGGGTGAGCGGGTCCGCGATCGCCCAAAGCTTTTGGTGAGTTAGTTATCTTTGCCTCAAGGGCGCGTTTACTGGCAAGGTCAGGCTTTCCGTGGTTAGCTCGGGCTTTCCGTGAGGCCGGCCTGCCGGGCTTGAGGCCGGTCTGCCGGGCTTGAGGCCGGCCTGCCGGGTTTGAGGCCGTTCTGCCGGGCTTATGGAGGGGGTAAAATGGCACGGGAAAAAACTACCGGCCGATAGCATATGCGACTAGAGATGGCGTAGATTATGGGGATGGGAGAAGTTGAAGGCTGGGGCGAAATTGGGGACAAATATGACTGACAAGGTTCCCGGGTGAAGCGGAACCCGTTGGGCGACCCCGGCGCCGGTCCCAGAGGGGGGCAAGGTGGCGCAGGGGTATAAGTTGGCCGCGGTCGGTGCCTTGGCCCGGGGCGCCTGGAAGGGCAACCGCCGGGCCTGGGAATCTTCCGGCTGGTTATTTAACGCTGGTGAGCTTGATCTTGGTCACGAATGAGCGAAGGATATCGGCCATGCTCACGCCCAGCTTGGCGGCGTAGATCTTGAGCTTGGTGTGTTCGGCGCGGCTGATGTCAAAGTTGACGCGGATCAAAGGCACGTTTTCGCTACGGGTGGCCCTTTTACGGCTTAAGGCGGCGGAGCGTGGGGCTTTGGTCTTGGAGGCGGGCGCAGTCTTTTGCATTGTTCTTCCTCTCTGTCTTAGTTCACCTAAGAGGTGTTACCGGCCACATTTGGCCGCTTTTGGTTTCCGTGATCCTACAATAGGATCGGGATTGAAAAATTGTTAGACCGGCAAAAACCCCTAACTAGCTTGAGACTACAAATTTAGCTTTTAATTCCATGTCGTTATTGAACCGTGCTAGCCAAATATGGGGGTTTTCATATCTTAATCAAAATTTGTTGACACTGTTTCTATAGGCCGCGTTAAAGCCTAGGGACGAATCATTCAAACGGGCTATTGTAAATCATTTCCCCGTTTTTTTGATCTGGGGTTAAGAATAACAATAAACGATGTTACTCTAAATATCAACCTTAAAAAGTAAGAAAATTTTTCAACCAGCCAGGGTAAGTAACTTGATTAGAAAACCTTTAATAACCGGCAATTGAAAATCTTGGGCAAAAGTCACTTTGAACGTAAAATCTCAATGCCAGTTTAGCCATCTACTAATAGTTATGAACAACATTTTCTAACAATATCTGGTGGTTCACAAGGGTCAATGCTTTACTAAGTTTACCTGTTTCCCCAGCGGAAGTTCCGCTTGGGAAACAGCCAGAAAGATTTTTAAGCCATTACTATCAGTAAAAAATAACTATTTTATTAAAAACCATATTATAAAAAAATTTTCTTGACTTTAAAAAAAAATTAGTGCAAAATGATAACAACGAACCAAGGAGGCTACCTCCTAGCGACTGAGCAGTTAAAATTCTAAACCGCTGGCTCACGACGCCTCCAAATTATTCACGAAATTCTCTAAACATTTGGGGACCTTTAACATTAACTTAAAATCATGCCGATTTTAAAAACTGATTTAAACGTTGGTTAACGCCGGCAACCCCGGATTCGCGAATGTTAGGTTTAAATCAACTTGGACCGAGTTTTCTTGAGTTTTCTAAAGAATGATGGTGCCAAGCACGTAATTATACCGATTTTATTGTTATTTTCAGCCTTGTCCGATCCGGTGCCGAGCCTACTTAAAACGCTACATACTTAAAACGTCATAGTTAGCCAACGTTCATAGTTAGCCTTAGTTGCGACGGCCAAGTCAGGCAATAATTATTAACCTTCAAACTAACCCTCAAACCTAGAGGCTTTTGACTACCAAACGCTGCTAGCTTAACGGCCAGATGCTGGCAACGCTTTTATATTTCTTCCAGTCTTTGACTGGAGTCATACTACCGGCCGTGTTCCACGGCCAACTACATCGCCTCGAAGTTGATCTGCCCAACTTTGAGAGGCGGAAAGAGGATCGACATGACTAGCATCAATTCCATCCAAGCTCTGAAGAAGTATCGCGAGGATCACCTCATCAGCAAGTCCGAGCTGGCCCGCAAAGCCGGTCTTTCCCCGCAAACCATCGAGCGCGTCGAGAACGGCGGCCCCTGCCGCATGGACACCCTGCGCAAAATCGTCGTGGCCTTGGGCATCCAGTTTGAGGACCTCAACATCAGCCTTAACGACTGATCTATCCCATAACTCGAAAACCAGGGGGTCAGGCTGGCCCGGTCAAGCCGGGCTATCTGGCCCCTAAGTTTTTGAGCCGCCCCCCGGTCGGGATATTGTCCGGGGATAAAATTCGGGGCGCCTTCCCAGTACGGTCGCCGAAGGCCTCCGTTTCTTTGGCCCGCTAGCGCCCCCACACCTCTGGGTCCCGGTTCCGACCGAACCCCTCAGCCGACCCGAAACGCCGCCCTGGCCCAAAGCCGGGCTCCCCTTGGGTGAAGTCCATGAAAAGAATTTCCAAAGGCTCCGTTTTTATAATCCTGCCACTTATTTTTGGCTTATGGCTTTGGTTCAGCGCCGAAAGCCAGCCCCAAAACCAACCGGCCAAAAAAGGCTCTTCCTCCGTCTCCGGCCAGCTGACACCCCAGCCGACCGTGGCCCAAAATACCCCAGCCGTGACCACCCCGGGGCAAACGGACACGGAACAGCCCGCGGGCCAAAGAACGATTACCGCCGAGCAGCTTCTAACCGAATTGGAAGCCCAGGCCAAGGAAAACAATCCCCGGGCCATGCTTCTATTGGGTTCGCTGTATGAGCGGGGCATCAACACCACCCCCAAACGCAACTACGGCACGGCCTTGCAATGGTACCAGAAAGCCGCCGCACAAGATTTGGCCGAGGGCCACTACAACGTGGGCGTCTACTATGAAGTCGGCATGGGCACGGCCCCGGACATGAAGAAAGCCGTGGCCAGCTTCCAGAAGGCGGCCGATAAGGGCCTGGGCATCGCCGAAATAAAACTGGCCAGCCTTTACCTGATCGGCGACGGCGTTACCCAAGACACCGCCAAGGGATTGGGCCTTTTGGAAAAAGCCGCCGACAAGAACATTCCCCAGGCCTTGTTGGATCTGGGCGCGGTCTATTATTTCGGCAACTTCGACAAGAAACGCGACCTGACCAAGGCCAAAGAGCTTTTCCTTAAGGCCGCCGATCTTGGCGTTCCCGCCGCCATGCAAAACCTGGGAGTAATGGCCCTGGCCGGCGAGGGCATGGAAGCCAACAAAGTCCAAGGGCTCAGGTGGTACTTGCTCGCCCAGAAGTACGGCCTCAACAACCCCGAGATGCAGACGACCATCGACGGCATCAAGGCTGATTTCCAAGCCGCCGAAATCTCCGCGGCCGAAGAGGAAGCCGATAAATGGTCGGCGGATTTCGACGCCAAGGTCGCCGCCGCCCAGGCCGCCCAGCAAGCCGCTCAGGAAGCGGCCCAAGCCACCGCTCCCGCCAACTGATAACCCGGGCCGGTCCTTTGACGAAAGGGTCCGGCCTTTTCCCTTCGGCCTCGCGGAATCGGCCGTTAGTTGGCCTCTCGGAATCGGCCTTACTTAATCGCCTAACTGTATAGGCCTTATTTAATCGGCCTCGCCTGGCCGGCCCTTCGGGTCGGTCTCACGGGGCCGAAAGATTTTAAAACAGTCCCACTTGCTGAAGCTTGGAAATAAACCGGCTCATAAGGGCCTTGAGATTGCTGGCCAGCTCGGTGGAAAGCTTTTCTTTGGACAAAAGCTCCAGGTCTTCCATCTCCGGCCCGATGGCCATCTTAACCCTCTTCCTCAGAAGTGACAGCTCGTGCTTGGCGTCCGCGCCCAGCTTGTCGTTTAGCTTCTTTACCTCTTCCTGGTAATGGCCGGCCGCCTCGTCGAGCTTCTGCTCCAGTAGGGCGTTTTTGCTCTGGGACTCGGAGAGGAGCGACGAAAGCCGTCTGACTTCCTTCTCTTGGGTAAGGGTGAAATTCTTTTCCGTAACCAGCTTGCGTTCCAGATCGTCAACCCTGTTGTTAACGCTGGACAAGTTGGAGCTCATTGACTCATAGTCCTTGGTTAGTCTTTCGTTTTCGGACATGTAAAAATTGCAGTCGTTTTCCTTTTTCATGAGCCTGTTTTCCAGGTCCTCGTTGTCCCGGTGAAACTTCTTCGACTGCTTGTCGTAGTTCATGATCTTCTGGTTGGCCGTGACCAGTATGCTTTCCAGCTCCTCGACCTGCCCCGAAAGATGCATCAAATCCTTGGTCAGACGATCCTTTTCCTGCTCCAAATCCTCGCAAGACTTGCTGACCACCCGCAGGTTGGCCTCGATCTGCCTTTGGTTAAGCACAGATTTTTTCACCAACTCGTTGTAGGCGGTCTCAAGGTTACGCAAATAATCGGTCAGAATGCGCATCGACTCCAATGGGTCAAAGCCGGCCGGCAATAAATCGCTGGCTTGGCGATCAATATTTTCGTCTTTCATTTATCGCACCGAAACGTGATAGAGGCCGAGGCTAAGGGCCTCGGCTTGACGGCCCAAAGGGGAGGTTTTACCCCCCGGCCGCGAGGGTACCGGGTAATCGTGGCCAAGGCCGCCCAAAGTCTTTGGGCGCCTTTTAGTTTTTGGTAATCTCTGAAGAGGGGAAGGCGGTGGCCAAGGGAGTGATCCTTATCGGCCTTTCGCGACCGTTTGGAAGCCATATTTAAGCTTTTCCGCGTTCCCTTTCCCCAATCTTGAACCTAATCGAAAAATAGAAAAATCAATCGTCTTAGGCCGGGCGACAAATAAGTCGGTTTGGCCGATATAATATTATACAAGTTGTTAGCCAACATGGCAATACAAGAATTAATTAATTCCGCAAATTCGATCGCTATGCATAAACGCGTTATAAGTGAAAATGTATCCAGTTATCTCCATTATTTCGCTCGAAATGCGGGACTATTTCAACAAAAATAATAACTGCTACAATAGGCCCCGTTCCTTAAACCCTTGAAACCCTCCCCGCCCGTTTTCCATCTATCCTCAAAACAACCCCCATAAACGATCCCGGTACTTACTTAGCCTGGCCCAAGCTTGGGCCCCTTCTGGCCAGGTTCTGGCCATAACCCTTGAAACCCTCCCCGCCCGATTTCTACCTATCCTCAAAACAAGACCCATCGACGTTCCCGGTACTTACTTAGCCTGGCCCAAGCTTGGGCCCCTTCTGGCCAGGTTCTGGCCATAACCCTTGAAACCCTCCCCGCCCG
>JAIRNQ010000136.1 GCA_031257955.1 Deltaproteobacteria bacterium
AGTAGGCCGTGGTTTCGGAAAAAGGCGCCTCGTCGGGGCCCAGGCTGCCAAAGACCTCGTCGGTGGAGACGTGCAAAAAACGAAAAGACTCGGCCAGTTCGGTCGAAAGTTCGGCGCCATAAGCCCGGACGGCCTCCAGGAGCCGGAAGGTACCCAGGACGTTGGTGTTGACGAACTCGTGGGGGCTATGGATGGAGCGGTCCACGTGGGACTCGGCGGCGAAGTTGACGACCGCCGCGGGCTTATACTCCCGAAGTAGATCCAAAGCCAAATCGAAGTCGCCAATGTCGCCCCCGATCAAAAGATACGACTCGGGCGGAAGGTGGGAAAGGTTGTCGGCGTTTCCGGCGTAGGTGAGCTTGTCGAGGTTGATGACCCGGCCGCCCCCTTGGTCCAGCCAGGAAAGGATAAAATTGGTGCCGATGAACCCGGCCCCGCCGGTGACCAAAATTGTCACTCGCGTCTCCTAATAACGGCCCAACGGCCATGCGGTCGCCAGGCCATGCATGGGCTTGGCCTGAGGCCGAAACTGGCGCCCAAAGTCGGACGCCACGGTCGAGAGCCCAAAGTCGGGGCGCCCAAAGACAAAAGCCAAAAGACGACAGTCAGGCTAGCGGTTTTGGGCGCCTTTCTCCAGGCTTTGGTCGTAACCCAAGGGGACCCGGGCCTGGCCGTCCAGGGTCAGATAGCCCCAGATGGGGGCGTGATCGACGTTCACCTCGACCAGTCCGTCAGGGCGGTAGGCGCAAAAGCCGTACTCGGGCGGGACGACCCATTCGCCGCTTTGGTTGATTACGCCCCAGAGGCCGTCCCGAGAGTGGGCGTGGGTATACTCGGTGGGTTTGTCCCTGACCGTGAAGTCGCCGACGAAGGCGAACCAGGGCTCCAAAACCCACTGGTCAAACTCGTTTAAAAGGCCCATGGAACCGTCGTCCAGCCTAAACCTGGCCAAGCCGTTGGCCCCGAAGGCCCCTAGCCTTCGGTACTTGGGCCCAATGACGAAATTGCCGCCCGAGTCGGCAAAGCCCCAGAGCCCCTCCTCGTCGGCCAAGGCCATGAGATGGTTGGCGGAAGGCCCGGCGGCCCTGGAAAAGCTGGGTTTAACCACCATGTCGCCGTTTAAGTCAATCAGGCCAAAGAACTCCTGGCCCACTGGCTTAGCCGCCGCCAGACCATTGGGCCCGAAGGAACGGGCCTCGACGAACTGGGGCTCGATGGCCAATCGCCCTTCCCTGTCAACGAAACCGTAGAGACCCTCTGGGGATTTGACCAAGGCCAAACCGCCCGGCGCGAAATGGCGGGCTTCCTGCCACTTGGGCTCGATGGCCATGACCCCCTTGGAATCCACGTAACCCCAATTGGAATCGGCGTCCATGACCGGGGCCAAACCCTCGGGACCGAAGCCCCGGGTTCGCTTAAAGGCCGGTTCGATGACCCATCGGCCCTCGGCGTCGATGAAACCGAAGGTCCCGTCCTCGGCCTGGGCCTCGGCCAAGCCGTTGGAAAAAAAACCCGAAACCCGCAGTAACTTTAGCGTCGGCTCCTTAACCCACCGCCCCTCCGCGTCAATCTGGCCGAAGGCGTTTTCGAAATTAACCCAAGCCGTGCCGTCGGCCCGGAAGGGGTTGGCGGCCAGAAACACGGGCTTAATAACCATCAGCCCGGCGGCCGTGGCGTAGCCGTAGAGACCGCCTTCGCCCATGGTGGGGTAAATGGGCCCCACGTCGCGCAGGCCGGGGGTCACGATGGGCGTGGGCGCCGGCAAGGGCGGCGGCGCGGCGAAGGGGTCGGCATCCGGCTCGTCAAGCTCGTCCGGCGCCCCGGCCCCTCCCGGCTCATTTTGCGCGTCGCCCTGGGAGTCGCCCAGAGAGTCTTCGGATGAGCCGTTTAAGCCGTCGCTTTGGGCCCAGAGGCCTACCGGGGCCAAGAGGAAAAGGCCGGCCAGGGCCAAGACGATGAGAAAGATATTTGCGGGCCGAGCCAACGAACACCTCCCCGAGAAACCTTTGACCGCCGACGCCAAAGAACTTATGTGTGTGGGCAAAAAAGGTGGTTAATGAAAAACGTCAAAACTGAAATGGAGGCCATAATTCCTTACGGGACCCGGACGCATCCAATGGCTTCCACCCCTATCCTGGGGGCCATGGCCCCCGGCCAAACGGATAATCATGGTGTCAGATTTATCACAATACCGGTAAAAGTGTCAAACCGAGGCGGGGCCAAGGCGCCAGGTGGCCAAACGATTGTTATTGGTTCTAAAACAGGACCTACCGGTAAACCGCTCATGGGCGGCGGGACCCACCCCAACGAACGAAAGACTTTCTCGGCGATTTTTTGCTAAACGGCGATGATTAAAGGCATAACAGAGACAAATATATCGAAAAAAACTGTCTTTCAGGGTACAAAAATGGAATTGAAATTTAATTAAGTCCCATTTCTTTCAGAAACCTTGACGGTAACTTGGGCCTATTATCGATTGTATCGGAATAGGTCAGGGTCAGGGATTCTTGGGTACGGGTAATAGCGACAAAGCAATTCCGACGTTCTTCTTGGACTTCTTCCGAATCTTTAGGCTTCTTTACGGCCCACCAATTGGGTAATTGCTCTTCGACCAATCCCATTAAATATACATGCTTAAATTCCATACCTTTTGAAGAATGAATCGTAAAACAAGAAACCGCGTTTGGTTGTTTAGGCGGCGACTTAGAAGACAGGTCGAGTTCATGAAGAAATTGATTTAAACTGACTATATCGGGTCTAAATTTACCATCTATGTCTCTAACGGGATCTTCCCAAATTTGCCGTTCGTCATCAAATTCGTTAAAAATATCAATATTTAAGTTCTCTTTAGAATAATAATTTTTAGCCCAAGATATAAATTTTTTTGAGAAAGATTTGTAATCGGCTGATTTTATAAGACTCATGGTTTCAACGGATAGTAAAGAGCGCATATCTTCTGATATCTCGTCAAAGGACAAAATTTCACTAAGCCAAGCCCTTAAAAGATCATTATCATTAGTAAAGGCTTTAGAACTAACGTTGGATAAATCTACCTTAACGCCTTCCAGCTCAAAAAAAGCCTCAGAAAGATTAGTTAACCATTTCGTATCCTCTTTTGTTATTATCAAGCGAAGAACAGAATTAAGCATTTTAAAGGGTGCGCTAACAAATTCATCCTTAAGATAATATTTATAGACTGGCATTTTGAACTGGACAAATTTATCATAAATTCTATCAACAAGCTTTCTAGTTCTAGCAAGAACAACACAATTAGACCATTCAATAGTATTTCGGTTTTTAATATCACTTACAATCCACTTACATTCTAAATCAAGCGTAGAGAAACTCTTTAATCTTACCGGATCAGGGATAACGTCGGACTTTACAGCTTTCGATAGCATTTTCATGGCCGATCGGCCAGGGTTATTAACAATCAGTGAATTGGCTAGCTTGATAACTTCTCGGGGACAACGATAGTTTTCGGGGAGCTGAATCTCCGAAACATCGAAGTCATTTTTTAAATCGTTTATCCGCTCGGGACTCGCGCCGTTCCATTGATATATAATTTGATCGCCATCCGCCACGACAAAAAGGGTGGAAGGATCCGGTTCAACCATACATTTTAGAATATTATATTGGAGGAGATTCGTGTCCTGAAATTCATCCACGAGTATATGTTTGTAGACTTTTCTGATGTGAGTGACCAGAACAGGAACGTTATAGATAAGCAAGAAAAAGTCATTTGGCAAACTCGGATAATCGACAGCGTTAATCTGGCGCAGCGCGTGGCTATAGGCAATATATATACGAGAATAGTAGCGTGATTGGTCATTGTTGGCCAGATTTCGTAAAATAAAACTCGTCACCGGGGGGACATCATTATGTTGAAGTCGAGTAATAATTGGTAAAACACGATGGGCTTCAAAATATGGTGGAACCGGATCTATAACGTCATTACGAAGTTGTCCAATCACCTTTTTTAACAGGGCTTCACGGTCGGCATCATTATAAAGAATCTGAAAATTTGGATTAATCCCAACGTGATGGCCATGTTTTCGCAACACTTCCGCGAGGTAAGAGTGAAACGTCGTCAAACATACCCTTTCCAAACCATTGGGGACAAGTTCTTCTAACCCAGCGCGAATTTCAGCCGCGGCCTTGTTGGTAATGGTTAAGGCTAATAGCCGGAAATACTTTCCAGGGGAGTCTTCAAGTATTTTCGCGATTCGATAGGTCAATACTCGCGTTTTGCCAGAACCTGGCCCACCTAAGACGAGCAAGGGGCCACCGTTCCATTTCACGGCCTTTATCTGGTTGTCGTTGAGATAGGAAAGGTCCAGCATTTAGCGATCACGCAGAAATTCAAATTGTGACGAAAGCTATATACGGTTTACGCTTCTCTAAATTTCGACCAACCAATAACGGTCGCGCGAGATCTATTGAGGCCGGATGAGTTAAGCGGCGGTAGAGAAATTGGAAAAATTGTACTGGCCAGAGGCATGACAAAACGTGGAATATAAGTATTCAATATCATTATATTATGCCAGTGTCATTGTCTACCGTCAACGCACCTGGCGACCCTCGCCCAAGTTCGACATGGATATAAATATTATGTCGTAATTTCAGAGTGTTATTAAAAATGAACCCTGTTATGCGCTACAAAACTGGATTTCGAATTCCTTACAGGTTACGAACTTGGAAAATCGACTCCTTCATAACGCTTAATTAGTGAGGTTTCAAGGGTGACGCGTAATATGAAGTGCTCTAAAAATGGGGATTTGTCGGGGTTCAGGTTCTGAAGTAATGCGAACACGCTCGTTAACCCCGTCCGCGGTTGGAAGTATCACAGTAAATGTGCTTTGACTTGCAAGAGAAAGTCTGATTGATTCCCATGAGGTATAAATACCAGATTTTTGTAATGTTTTATGTATTATTTGAATACATTGATAAGCTAAAGTGGTTATAAATATATGACTTTCAAAGGTACATACTTTTTCAGTAAGTGATTTAAAGTCAATATCAGCTTTAAAAATACTAAATACTGGTTCAATATCAAGAAGTTGAGAATACTGACGCCACATTTCTTCGGCCGGTAGATTTATTATATTGCTCTTTATACAATATGTAGCCGGTTGTTTTTGTATGTTATCTTGAAAAAATTTATTAAACCATGTTATTTTAGTGGCTAAAAGTGGTTCTTGAATAGACTTAATCAATGAATTATCTGATACTATTACTTTATAAAATTGTGATATTCCATCATATTTTTGAAATAATTTGTCTATTCGCATCTCTATTTTTGTTTTATCTCTCTGACATAGTGGATTTTTTAATCCTTCATCTATTTGTTTTAATTCTTCTTCGAATTTAGCTGCTTTATCAAGCGATATAGATGATTCTTCTAAGTCATGATTTTGAGAAAAACAATATAAGCTAGCTTCAGACTGATCTTCAGTTATTTCTTTATATATTTCTATTGCGCAATTTGTCTTTGACAATATATTTAAAGACTTAGAAAAGTCAAACACTTGTTCATGTTCTCTATTAAGAACTATATATTGATAATTATGCTCTCTCAGCCATTGAATATTACTCGCTGTCGCAATATCTCTGTCCATGACAATTTGGGAAACCTTTGTTGCTCCGAGTTTCTTTAGCATAACTTCTAATGTATTTGGATCTGAAACATTTCCAGAAACAATTTCTGAACGTATGATAAAGCCATTATTATCTAAAACTAATCCTAATGATCTCAATGGGCAATCTGAAGGCTTTTCTTGTGAGTGCCCAGGCTGTATTTCATCAGAATTTAGCCATGTATCAAAGTAACTATTAATCAAATAATAATATGTTTTGATGCTTTTAGCATTAAAAATACTAGATAAATTATTACAAATTAATTGCTCTATCTTGTCTTTATTATTATATATTATATCTGATATCTCATGCAGAGCTTTATCAGAAGTGACTTCAATGTTTAGCAATTCACCTAAAGCGCTATCTTGATTAAACCACCGGTATGTTTCCCACTCGCTAGCCGGATGAACCATCCTGCTGGCCACAAGTCCCATCCCCAGGTTTGCTTGAGTTGTCGTGAACCCTAGCGTATGGAAGATTTTGGATAACCCTATTCTGTCCAATCCGTTCAGGGCGACCCGTTCAGGCCCAACCTGACGAATCTGTTCAACTTTGATGGCAGACGGGTTAACGCTAATTACATCAGACTTAGCGACAGGTTTTAATAACTTTTTCTCTTCAATTTGCTTTCTTCTAGCTATTATTTTGTTAACTGTATCATTAACTAAAACTTCATATTCTTCATTGAATGATATTTCAAACAGAAATGCCTCATTACTAAGTTTCCTTTGAACTCTTAAACAGAAAATTTTCCATTTTTCTTTCGGTAAATTAAAGTTTGGTCCTAAATTTAATAACATTGTTTGTCGAACAGTATCTTTCATCCGCTTACCTTCGACTAATAAGTAGGTAGTATATATTTTACCTGTTTTTTTGTGGGTAGTATTATGTGCTCTAATATACATATTCTAATACTATCCTCTCTATAGTAGGATTTCAAGGAGAATTGGGTTCATTCACTAAATTTCAAGGCTCTTCAGGATTTTGCGTGGGTCTACCGAAAAACGTATATAAAACCTCTCTTTTTTTCGCGGCCTTAAACGGCGGCTGAGGTTAACCGCGACCTTAGCCGCGGGTTCCGGGTTTGGGCCGGGGTTTCCGGCCGTCGGTTTCGGCCGGGCCGGTCTGGTCCGGCCGTTGGCCTTTCTGGGCACCGGGCTTTTCCGGGCGGTCAGCCCTATGGGTGCCGGGCGGGCGGTCCAGGAGGGTGGCCGGCTTGAGGCGGCCTTGGCCGAAGCGATCGTTGATGGCGTCCATGGCCTCGGAGAGTTTGTCCTTGGCCTGTGGGGTTTTTAGGCCGGCGGCCTCGAAGAGGGTCATGGGGGCGGCCTCTTGGCCGCCCGGGGCGAACTTGGAAGTGGAAAGGCCCAAAAGACGCCAGGGCCCTTTTTTGTCGCTGGGAAAAAGCTCCAGGGCCAGGCGGTGAAGCTGGCCGTGGTCGGAGACGGGCCGAGAGAGGGTCTTGGAACGGGTGTGGGTGTTGAATTTGTTGTCCCGGGCTTTAACGGTCACGGTCAGGGCGGCCAGCTTTTCGGCCCTGAGGCGGGCGGCTACTTTTACGGCCAAGGCCAACAGCTCGCGGCTCACGCTCTCCGGGCCGGAAACGTCTTCGGCGTAGGTCTCCTCGTTTCCGAGGCTCTTGGCCTCATGGGACGGCTCGACCTCCCGAGGATCGATTCCGTTGGCCAAATTCCACATGTGGTGGCCGCTTTGGCCGAAGCTGGACAAGACGTAATCCTCGGGCAGATCGGCGAACTGCCCCACCGTGGTTATGCCCAAGGCGCGGAGATTTTTTTCGGTGACCTTGCCCACCCCCCAAAGCTTGCCGATGGCCAGGGGTCTCAAAAACTCCAGTTCGCGGCCCTCCTCGATAACCGTGAGACCGTTTGGTTTTTTGAAGCCAGAGGCGATTTTGGCCACGTGTTTTATGGTCGAAACGCCTGCGCTGATGGTCAGGCCCGTTTCGGCGAAGACTTCCCGGCGGATGCGCTCGGCAATCTCGGGGGCCGGGCCAAAGAGCCGGATGGAGGCGGTCACGTCCAGAAAGGCTTCGTCCAGGGCCAAGGGTTCGACCAACGGGGTGTAACGCTTGAAGATCCCCATGACCTGCGCCGAGAGCTCCCGGTAACGCCACATGCGACCACCCATAAAAATGCCCTCGGGACATAACCTATGGGCCTCGGCCGAGGGCATTCCCGAGCGCACGCCCTTGGCCCTGGCCTCGTAAGAGCAAGTGGAGACCACGCTTCTGGGGCCGGTTCCTCCGATTATGACCGGAAGGCCCTTCAAGGCGGGGTTATCGAGGATCTCCACCGAGGCGTAAAAGGCGTCCAGATCCAGGTGGATAATCCAGACCGGACCTTTATGTCCCCGCCCGTCCATGGCCCCGGCCTACGGGAGCCAGTGGAGGCGTTCCGGATCGAGTTTGATGGCCGAAAGGGGCCAGCCGTCCTCGCTTAACGTTAACCTCCCGGCCACCCCGACGTGGACCGTCTCGGCGTCCCCCAAATAGGGCAAGGCCCCCTCCTCGCTGGAAGCGGCCAGGCCCGCCAAAGTGGCCGCGTCGTAAGCCATGACCGCGGCCCAGCTGGGCTCGCGGCGATGGTACTGGATGAAGCGGCGCCTGAACTCCGACAGGGCCTTGTTTAGAGTTTTCCCGGACCCAAACTCCAAAGGCACGGCCACTTGGGCGTTTTTGATGTCCACGGCCAAAAACGAGGCCCCGATCTCCCGGATGGCCAGTGAGGTGGGGATGAGGAAAGTGGCCCGCTTAAAGCCGCTGGAAGCTAAGACCGGGGCGGCCCGCATGGCCAACCTAGGCGGCAGGGCCACCAGTATCCAGTCCTGGGGGCTGCCCTTGATTTCCAAAAGAACGTTTAGATCCTCGGGCTTATCCACCGGTATGGTGTTAACGCTGGTGGCCTTAAGGGCCCGGGGTTTGGAGGGCTTAGGGTTGGCCTTGGTCGGGGGCGGGGCTTGGGGATTGATGAGCGCCTCCCGGAAGGCCTCGGCCAGTTCCTTCTGGCCCGGCTCTGGGCCCTCAAGGACGTAGACCTGTTTTATTCGCTTACCGGTCCTGGGGACCTCCTTGGCCAGCCGCCGACCCTGGGAGGCCGGATCGGGCAGGAGCCTGACGAAGGCCGGCCCCAACTCGGAGGTCTTTTGGCTTTCGATGTAGGTTAACAGAATCGGGGCCCCGGCCTTGGCGTAATAGGGAGCGCCCTGGGACAAGCGCGACTCGTAAAGATGGCCCATGATGGCCACCGGAGAGCCCAAACTCCTTAGCCGGTAGGCGAAATCCGGGGCGGCCTCGTCTATGGTCTTTAATTCAAAACCTCCGCCGATGGTTTTTAGGGCCAGCTCGGCCCCCATGGCGGCGTCAATGCCGAAGGTGGCCCAGTGCCCCGAGTTGGGCACGGCCATGACGAAGGTGGGCTTGCCGCCCGGAGGGGCCAATATCGGATAGGGGGTCACGGTAACCTCCTCCCCGTCCCCAGCCGGCTCGGCGTTGGCCTCCAGGGCCTCGGTCTCGGCTTCGGCTTCCGCCGGTTCTGGGGCCAGTTGGTAGACACCGTCCCCTATTTCCTCGGCCTGGGTCGGCGCCCCGTCCGCCCCTTCCGTGGTCCCCTCCACCGAACCGTCCCCTTGGGCGGCCCCATCGACGGCGGCCTGGCCGGCGGGCCGATCGTTTTGGGCCAGGGCCGGGGCCATGCCCAATACTACCAGCAAAACGCCGGCGATCAAGGCTAGAATCTTAAGCGTTAGGGCTTGGCGGGTATCCATGGCGGCGCCTCCGAATCCCTTCCCCAAATCCCTCCGGGGAGGGGCTTGGGGAACGGAAAGTCATTTTTTGGTTTTGGAACCGGCCGCGCCCCTTTTGGGCGGGGCCTTTTTCCCGGCCGCCGGCTTGCCGCCAGCCGGCCCATTGGCCGCCGGCTTTCTGGCGGTCGGCTTGCCGCCCGCCGGCGTTTTGGCGACGGGTTTCTTGGCGGTCGGTTTCTTGCCCTTGGGACCCTGGCCCGAGACGCGGCTGGGCCGGGGTTCGTGCCGCGGGCGGAAGTGGATCTTTACCGGCACCAGCTCCAGGCCGAAGGCGTCCCGCAGGCGGTTAACCAAAAACCGGCGATAGGAAAAGTGGACCGAGTCGGGTCGATTGGCGAAAACTACAAAAGTGGGCGGTTTAGCCGCCGCCTGGGTAGCGTAATAAAATTTGAGCCTAACTGAACCGGAAAAAGGTGGCGTATGAGCGGCCACAGCCTCTTCTAAGACCGTATTGACCTCGGCGGTGGAGGCGCGAAAAGCGTACTGAACCATGAG
>JAIRNQ010000168.1 GCA_031257955.1 Deltaproteobacteria bacterium
GCCGCCTTGTCCTCATAGGCCGGGCCGATGCCCCGACCGGTAGTCCCGATCTTCCCATCCCCGGCCGCCGCTTCCCTGGCTTCGTCCAGACGCTTATGGTAAGGGAGGATGGCGTGGGCCTTGCCGCTGACCTTAAGGTTTTTGGGGCTGATGGCCACGCCCCGTTCCCTAAGGGCTTTAATCTCGCCGATAAGGACGCCGGGATCGACCACCACCCCGGAGGCGATGACGCTGGTCTTTTCGGGGTGAAGTATGCCCGAGGGCACCAAGTGCAAGGCGTAAGTGGACTGGCCCACGACCAGGGTGTGGCCGGCGTTGTTGCCGCCCTGGAAGCGGACGACCATGTCCGCCCCCTCGGCCAGCAGATCGACGACTTTGCCCTTGCCCTCGTCGCCCCATTGGGTACCTATCACGGCTAAATTGGTCATTTCGAAATCCTCAAAAAATCCCCACCCGGGCGGTCCTCCATGGGTTCCCCTGACGGGCGCCAAAGGCGCCCACCAAAGGCCTTGGGATGGCCCAAGGCCGTCCGGACGGCTTAATATATTCCAATATACAACATCGAGACGAAAAAAACACACGGGCTCGGGACCATAGGCCCGACCCCATTGGCGGCGGCGTGGTTATTTTAGCCAGAGGCCGGCCAAAAAACAAAAAAAGACCGGGGCCAAAGCCAACCGGAGTAAAAATGGAATTTTTGGGTTTTTGCCCAAAAACGTTAAACTGTCATTTTTCGGGCCCGACTACAGGTCCCCAAAGGGGCCCCCAAGGACTTGGG
Source organism: Deltaproteobacteria bacterium (assembly GCA_031257955.1). Classification (GTDB taxonomy): domain Bacteria; phylum Desulfobacterota; class Desulfarculia; order Adiutricales; family Adiutricaceae; genus JAIRNQ01. The sequence goes on from JAIRNQ010000168.1 coordinate 779, forward strand.
GCCTTTTAGGGACGGGCCTCCAGGTCCGATCGTTTGGCCAGGGAGGCGGCGGCCAGATCCAAGGCCTCCCGGCTGGTGGCGATTTTGCCGCGGTCGAAGGCGTCGGTTATCTCTTCCATGAGCCGGCCCACGATAGGACCGCCCGAAAGGCCCAGTTCGGCCATGAGTTCCCTGGCTTCCAGGGGAATGGGCCCGGGGCCGGTTTGGCCGCCCACCGGTTCCAAAAATTCCTCCAGGGTCCAGGGAAAGGAGAAGACCCGGGGGCTGCGACCGTTCCAGTCGGCCTTGGCCAGGGCCCAAAAATGCCCCAGATCGCAGAAAGGGGCCAGCCGCCGGGCCAGGATCTTCAGGTTCAAGGCCGTGGGCTCCCTAAAGGACAAGTCCATATGGCGATCGATGATCCTCAAGGTGGGTTTGCTGACCGAGTAAGGGGCCATGATGGAGTTCAAAAATTTCTTGGCCAAGGGGAGGCCGGCCGGCCCGTGGCCCTGAGTTATGACCCGACCCTCGGGGCTGACCACGGTGACTAGGGGTTTGCCTATGTCGTGGAGGAGGGCGGCCAGGGTCAAGAACACCCGGCCCATGGAGACCGGGATGTTTAATTCGCCCATGGCCTCGACCACCAAAAGCGTGTGGTTCCAAACGTCGCCTTCGGGGTGGAACTTGTGGAGCTGGGGCGAATCTATGAGGGCCATTAGATCCGGCCAGAAGGCCAAGGCGCCCCCTTGCCTCAGATATTCCAGGCCCAGACGGGGCCAAGTCGACATGGCCCACTTGCGCCACTCCGGCCAGAGCCTTTCGGCCGGAAGCCAGCCCAGGAGCGGCCATTCCTTGGCCGTGGCCGAGAGAAGCTTCGGGCCGGGGGTAAAGCCCAGCCGGGAGACGAAGGACATGGCCCGAAGTATACGGACCGGGTCCTCGGAAAGGCCCCAGGGCGAACACAGCTCCAGCCGCCGGGCCAAAAAATCGGCGTCGGCGTTAAGCGGGTCGAAAAACAGCTCCAGCAGGGGGTCGTAGTAGACGGCGTTGACGGTAAAGTCCCGGCAGCGGGCGTCTTCGGCCAGCGTGGCCTTGGGATCGTAGCGCCCCTCGCCGGATCTGGGCTTTCGGGAGATGGTCAGGCTGAATTCCGACTCCCCCAGCCTAATCTTCACCAGGGCCGGTTCTTTGGTCTTGCGGTTGGCCATGACCCGGTGGTCGATGATCCAGGCAGAGCCCAAGGGCGATATGGCTTCCTTGATGGCTTCCAATCCCAGCCCGAAGCAGACCAGATCCTTGTCGCCCAGCCCGGAGTGCAGCGTAGGCGGGGACTTGCCAAGCTTTTCTTCAATCATGGTATCCCTGGCCAGACCGCCGACCACATACAGCCGACCGCCGTGGGTCTCGACCCGACCGGCCAGTTTTTTAAACCTGAAATCGTTGAGAGCTTGGAAAGTCATTTAACTCGCCCAATCGCCGCCACCAAACCGGTGGCGTTATTTTAACGCCGATCCTCCGGCGCCCCCCTGGGCGCCTAGCCTCCAGGGCCAAGGCCAAATCCCCGCCTGGGGTTTCCCCGGAAAGTTTCACCCCGGTTGAGGACATAGCACTTATACGCTCTTGGAAGTAAACGCGGGAAAAATCAATCGACAATCGATAAGCCGCGTTAAAGCCCGCCTATCAAAACTTTCGCGCCAAGGGCTTGGCCGCGGCCCGTTCCGGGCGATTCCCGGCCGCCACCGGCCATTTCCAACCGCCACGGGCAATTCCCGGCCGCCACCGGCGATTTTCAACCGCCCCCGGCGATTCCCGGCCGCCCCCAGGCTAGCCCATTTTCCGGCCAAAAGCCGCTTCAATCATTAGGCCATGGCAAAAAATGACCCAACGATAATTGACGAATACCCTGGCCACCGTTAACTTTTGGCTCGTGGAATCGCTAAGCGAATAGAGGATAATATGTCAAATTACCGATGGGATTATTAATTCGTTTGAGGTAAAGCTTAAGGTTTCCGCGCCTTTCGGTTGCCCTTATTATATCATTAAATTCGCGATAAACTAGACCGCAATCGTTATGATTTCGCAATCGGCCGTTTCTTAGGGCCCATATGGTTCACGGAGGTTGGTCGGGATCCCGGTACCTGCCTTAAAGAGCCCCCTTTAGTTCCGCCTCTGGTGTATATGGTTATGGGAAGTGCCGATGGCTGCCTGGGGGCCCAGCTTTTGAGGGCCCCACCGGGCTTGGGGGCCCCACCGGGCTGGGGAAGCCCCCGGGCGGTATTTAGTGGCCGCCGCCGCTGGAGAAGAGCATCTTGAGGGCGAAGATAATGGCCACCACCCAAACGGTACCGTTTAGTTCCTTGGCCCGTTGAGAGACGACCTTCATAAGGACGTAGACGAGCCAGCCCACGGCCAGCCCGTCCGAGATGCGCCAAGTCAGGCCGATTATGATAAGGACCAAGAAAGCCGGAAAGGATTCGGTATAGTCCTTAAACGAGACCTTAGTCATCGATTCCAGCATCAATAGACCCACCATCACCAAGGCCGGGGCCACGGCGCTGAAGGGGACGATCATGAAAAGGGGCGAGATGAATAGGGTCAGAAAGAAACAGACGGCCACGACCAAGGCCGTAAGCCCGGTCCGACCGCCCGAGGCCACCCCGGCCCCGCTCTCGGCGTAGGTGGTGTTGGGCGAGAGGCCAAAGCAACTGCCCACGGCCACGCCTATGGAATCGGCCACGAAGGCCTTGCCCATCTTGTGGCGGTAGCGATCGCCGTCGTCCCCCATGACCCCAAAGAGGCCCAAAAAACCGGCCAAGCCGTCAACCACTTCCATGAACAGAAGGGTTAGCACCACGCTCCAGAAGTTGAGCGAACTGAAGACCGAAAAATCGAACTTTAAAAAGATCTCGCCGAAAGCCGGCGGGGCGCCGACAAAACCTTGGGCCAAGCCCTCGGTCGGGGTTACCCCCAGGGGGATGCCCACGATGGTGGTGACGATTATGCCGATCAGAATGGCGAAGCGAAACTTTAGGGCCAACAGTAGGCCGGTTATGGCCAAGCCGATTAAGGTTAAAAGACCCGGCCCGGAGACGATGTCGCCCAGGCCCGGGCCCACCCCGGGTATCAGGTTAATGAGTTTTCCGTTAAAGAGCCCAATGTAGCCGATCATGATGCCTATTCCGGCGCAGACTCCGTGTTGGAGGCAGGTGGGCACTTCCCTAAGAACTTTTTCCCGCAAGGGGGACACGGACAAAATCACGAAAGCCAGCCCGGAAACCAAAACGGCCGTAAGGGCCTGTTGCCAGGTAAAGCCCATCTGCTGGACTATGACCACGAAAAAGGCGTTAAGGCCCATGCCCGGGGCCACGGCAAAGGGTAAATTGGCCACCAAGGCCATAATCAAAGTGGCCACGATAACCCCCAGGACCGTGGCCGTAAACAGGGCCGTTTGCGGGAGCCCGGCTTGGCTCACGATAATCGGG
>JAIRNQ010000251.1 GCA_031257955.1 Deltaproteobacteria bacterium
ACCAAACCCCACCCCCTGGACGACGCCAAAACCGTCCACCTGCCCCTGGCCCTGACCTTCCAAGGCCAAACCCTCACCGTCGACCGCCAAATCCCCGGCCAACCCCCCACCCTTCTCGAGCTGACCCAACCCATCAGCCTCATCCCGTACCTGGCCCACACCCTGGTGAGCGTCTCGCTGAAAGCGCCCAAATAAACTCCGGCCCTATAGTCTCCCTCTTGGAGGCCGCCCTCTTTCAAGCAGAACTCTTGCGGGTCGCCCTCTTTCAAGCCGAACTCTTGCGGATCGTCATCTTGCGGGCCGCTATCATGCGGACCGGGCGAACTTCCAAAGGCGGCTCCGAAAGGTAACGGTCGGTAAAGGGGTTTTTCCCGTCCAAGCCGCGAGGTCGATAACAAGGATCCATTGGAAGGGTTTAAGGACGAGGAGGCCATTGGTAGGGCTTTGGAGTTGCCGATGGATAAGGCTAGAACGCAAGAGATAAAAATATTTACCTTTAACTTTAATTCGGCGTATAATTTGACAGAACAGAGACGGCGGTCAATGGATGGAAAGAGTCCGATGGGAAGGCCAAACCCTGGCTCGGCCAGAGATTTGGCCAACCATCGACGGATATAACGGCGCGGGTTTGGCCCAAGCCGATAGGCGGCCCGGGGGAATGGGCCCCGAAAAGGCGGTTTGGCCGTTGGCGGCGAGGCTGCCGCAGACGGCGGCTTAGCCGCGAGAGACGGCTTAGCCGATGGTGGCGGGCGAGCCGTGGGCGGTGAGCCCGTTGGGGGTTGTGAGCCTGAGGCTTTGAACAATTAATCATTATGAGAATTCGGGATTAATATGACGACACAAAAATACCATTTGATACAATCGGTGCAGCGGGCCATGGCCATCCTGGAGCATTTGGGCGGCGAGGGCCACAATACCGGAATCACCAGCGTCGCCCAAAACGTGGGGTTACACAAAAGCACTTGTTTCGGATTAATCCACACGCTACAACAGATGGGTTACGCCGTCCAGGACGAGCAAGGACGTTATAGCCTAGGACTCAAAGCCTTTGAGTTGGGAAGCATGTACCTCAACTGCTTGGACTTCCGCGCCGTCGCCGCCCCGTTTTTGAAAGATCTGGCCGAAAAATCAAAAGAGACCGTGCATTTGGTCCTACGCGAAGGCACGCACGCCGTCTATATCGACAAAATCGAGGGACCCAGGTCCATGAACATCTCGTCAAGGATTGGCCAAGAGGTTTCATTTTACTGCTCGGGGGTCGGTAAAGCCATACTGGCTTACATGACCAAAGAGGAACAAGAAATCATCATGGGTCGGCCCATGATCAGGCACACCAAATACACCATAACCACGCCAGAAAAATTGCGAAAATGCATTGAGAAAATCAGGCAAAATGGCTACAGCTACGACGATCAGGAAATCGAAATCGGTTTGTGCTGTCTAGCCGTGCCCCTTTTTGGTTTTGACGGAAAAGTCGTGGGTGGACTGAGCATATCGGGCCCCGATATCAGGCTCACGAAAAAGCGCAAGAAGGAGTTAATGCCTGAACTGATAAACGCCATGACTCGCATTTCCCAGCGGCTGGGTTACAGCGGGCCAAAATTGGGACAATAACTACTTGGTTTTCTGACAAAAAAATTTTTTTTGTCACCGATAGTTTTTTTGTTGACAAGCGCGCATTTTTATTTTAGCATATTACAATCAACCGTCAGACAGACATATTTTTTTCGCGGGCGAAGTGAGGTTGTTTTTTTTTAAATTCATTATAGAACAGCGTTCGATAATGTAGAACAGCATCATACCCTAGCCAAATGGCCCACGTGGCTGAAAACTCAGTATCTCCAACGTGGAACCAAAGTGATGAACTGAAAGCTGGGTTCCTAAAACTTAGGCCCTAAAAGGACGGCACTTAAGGCTAGGCTAATCTGGTTTGGTCGATGGGACATGGTTTTTCAACGCGCGACCGGGTCCAGGGCGATAAGGGGCCGGGAGAATAATCGGTTCTATAATGTCGATCCAAGTTCTAAATAAAATCCTTGTCCCGTAATAGCGAATCCAGTTCCGAAGTATTAGATTATTGGGCCTTCGCCTAAAACCCGGGCCATGGCCAAAACAAGCCTGTACGTTTCCACCAAACCCATTCATTTATTTTAATATCGGGCCAGACGCCGTCGCCATTCATTGGTTTTGCCGGAGCGACAATCGTCCGCAAAGAAAAAATTTAGAACACTGTTCGTTAATATAGAACGATAGATATTATAATTATTGCATCGCCTTGGAACAAACGGGACTAAGCTTTTATCGGCTTACTTATGATACTAAAATGTGTTAGATATATTTGTGTATTTAAATTTTAAAGTCTATATTTAGTTTTTTTCAAAAGACAAAATATAGCGTATACTACACCTCCTGAAAAGAGAGGGCCCTCCTGAAAAGCGAGGGGCGAGTGGGCAAAATGACAATACCGGACCTCAACGATTTTTTCCAACCCCAAGGCGTGGCCTTGATTGGCGCCTCGACCAAAGTGGGCAGCCCCAATTACCAAACCTTAAAAAATTCCTTAGACATGAGTTTAAACGGTAAGGTCTTTCCCGTAAACCCCATGGCCGAGGAGATTTTGGGTCTGCCGGTCCACCGATCGGTTGTGGGCATACCCGACAGGGTCGATTTGGTAATCATGGCCGTCGCCTCCGGAAACGCCCTTCAGGTGGCCAAGGAAATCAGGGAGAGACGGTTAAAACGGGGGGACGCCGGGGCCGTGGTTATCGTCACCGCCGGTTTTAAGGAAATGGGAACCCCCGAGGCCGCCAGTCTTCAGGGAGAAG
>JAIRNQ010000252.1 GCA_031257955.1 Deltaproteobacteria bacterium
GCGTCAATCAAGGCTTTTTCCGGCCCGAAACGACCGGCGAAAAGCCCGTCCAAGATCATGGCTCTGGCGGCCCGGTCTTTTACCGAACCGCTGGGGTTTAAGAATTCCGCCTTGGCCCAAACCCTGGCCCCGCCTTCCGGGGACAGCTTGTCCAAGGTCACGATTGGGGTGTTCCCCACCAAATCGACGACGCTCATCCAATGACACCAAAAATAAAAAAAGCGAGGCACCCCTCTCAAGGGACGCCTCGCCTTCAGAAAACCGATCAGCGAGTAAGAAATGAAACGTTAAAATAACTTAATTATCGATTTTATTATCGCATAAATAGTATAGGCGGAATAGACGGGATTTGTCAAGGTAAAAATTTCGCTAAATTTTCGCCCTCTTGGAATACAGGTCCCAATAATGCCCACCCGGTCCCGCCCAAAGCGACCCCGGCCAACCCGGCCGGCCCAGTCCCGGGGCCTGGCCCCGGCGCCTTGGGCCATTTACTGGGCCCATGGCTTTAGCGAGGGGAGACCAGGGGATACCCGCCGTAATCGAGTTCGGCCAAGTCGGAGTAAAGCGACCGGCAGTCGGCCGAGGACAGCCCCCGGAGCCGTCCCGGAAAACCCCTGGCCCGCAGGCGTTCGATAATCCTCGAGGCGCCGGGATCGCCTTCCAAATCCTGCCTCATCTTGCCGTAACCCGCGGCGGTGGGGTAGCCGCAGGCCCGGGAGAACTGGCCCACCCGCAGATAAAGGATAACTACCGTGGTTAGCGTTAGCGGCGCCCCCAGGTATTTGGCCACCTCGCAAATGTCCCTCATGCCTTTGTTGGCTTGGTCGCGGCAGTCCGTGGGGATTCCGCCTCTCTGGGCTTGGGCCCCATTGGCCCCCCAAACGGCGAGGGCCAGAGTAAAAACCAGCGCCAACCCGGCCAAGCGAAAAAACGTTTTAGCCATAATCCACCGCCAAAGCTCCCGGGAACCGGCGACCGCGGTCCCCGGTCCAGAGCGTCTCAAATGGGGGCTCGCCCCCGAATAGTGGCCAAGGCGCGGGCCTTACCCCGGCCAGCCGCCCGCCTTGCCGGGCGGCGCCCGAAAAGTTATTCCCATAACCAGCCCCGGTCCAAGTTCAATCGGCCGAGGCTAACGGGGCCTATGACTCATTTAAGACTAGCCTTAAGCCCGATCCAACGGATTTCGGGCCGAGTGTTGGCAGCTATAGGCAATTTTATTGCCCCAAAGCCCACAGAATTTAAGTACCGGCCCGGGCCGACATTTTTCAACCACGGCGAAAATAGCCATTTTTGGTGTCTTTAATTATCTGAAATTTTATGTTATGGTAATAATCAAAAGAATTCATGAATTTTTCATTAATGAATCATGAAACGCTCGCCTGGATATTCTTAACAGATCGGGGTTAGTCCATATTACCGCCTGGATTTTTTAGTTGCAAAGGTGGGGGTAAATAATGGTATTATGAGCAGTCCGAGATCGTTTTCGCGCTCGCTAATTTGCCGGCCTTTTTAAGACCATAGCCGAATTAGATATTGATTGGACGATTATAATTGCCAATTCAAACGTTTCAAAATTGAATTCATATTGGAACGTATTCTTTAAGGCCTTCCGCCTTTCGCGGTTTGCCAAAACTCTAAGGCGGGGCTGGCCCCGCCGTCGTTCCGGTAATTTGCCCTGGGCGAAAACCGAAGCTAAGGTACACCGCGCATGGACTACAACGACGAGATCCAAGCCGCCGTTGAATGGAAGACCACCAGGGAACAGGTGGCCATATGGTGTTCGCGGGACTTGGTGCCCGGGGCCGAGCCGGCTGGGGACGGCTGGAAGATACCTAAAAACGCGCCCAGACCGCGGGCCGAGGATCTGGTCAGCCCCAAGCCCGAACCGGTAGCCAAGCCTTTTTTGAAATGGGCCGGGGGAAAGACCCAGATCCTGGACCAGATTCGGGCCAGGTACCCGGAGGGCCTGGGCCGGGAGTTGGATCGCTACGCCGAACCCTTCGTCGGGAGCGGGGCCGTCCTCTTTGACGTCCTTTCCCGCTACGATATGGGCGAGATCTATATCGGCGACACCAACCGCGAGCTAATCGCCTGCTATCAAACGGTCAGGGATCGGGTCGACGAGCTTACCGAAATATTGGAGCGATACGAGAAAGATTACCTGCCCGGGGACGCCGCCGCCCGCAAGCTCTTTTATACCCAGGCCAGAACTCGCTTTAACCAGCTTAAAAAAGAAGCCAGCCACGTGACGGAACTGGCCGCCCTCTTCATCTTCCTGAACCACACCTGCTTTAACGGCCTCTACCGGGTAAACTCCGAAGGCGAGTTTAACGTTCCCATGGGCAGTTACCGCAACCCGACCATCTGCGACGCCAAAAACCTACGGGCCGTAAGCCAAGCCCTGGCCGGGGTAAACATTACCTGCGCCGGGTACGGCCAGTCCCTGGGCATAATAAACTCTTCCAGCTTCGTCTACGTCGATCCCCCTTACCGACCCCTCTCGCCGACTTCCCGCTTCACCTCCTACGTCCAGGGCGCCTTTGGCGATCCCGAGCAAGCGGAGCTGGCCCGTTTTGTCGACGAGGCCGTGGAAAAAGGGGCCTACGTGTTGGTCAGCAATTCCGATCCCAAAAACACCGATCCCCAGGACGATTTCTTCGACCGGCTCTACGCCAAACACGCCATCGAGCGCATCAAGGCCGTCCGGGTCATAAACTCCGTGGCTACCGGCCGGGGCGCCATCACCGAACTCCTAATCGTCGGCTACAAAAAATAGAGCTATTTTTCTGGCCCCCCATATGGCCCTCCCATATGGTCCCCCCATATGGTCCTCCCATATGGTCCTCTCAGTTGGCCCCCCCGCCTGAACTCCCAGCCTGGCCCTCCCATATGGCCTTCTCGGCCGGCCCCCCGCCTGAACTCCCAACCGGGCCTCTCAGTTGGCCCTCCCATATGGCCCTTCCAGTTGGCCCCCAGCCTGAACTCCCAGCCGGGCCCCTTTTAGGACCAGCGCCGAACGGCTCACAAAGGCCTCTCAAACGGCCTCAGAGCCCCCAGGTCGCGTCAAAACCCCAAAGGGGCACTCCGGCACCTCCCCAAATCGCCCATGGCCCTCCAGGGCCTTTCAGCCCGCCCCAGAGGCCCCCTGGTCGCCCCAATGTTCCCAAAGTCAGTAACGACTTTAGAGTGTACCATTTTGGCCGCTTTTAACGGGAAAAAAAGTTCGTCGCCCCCACAGAGGCCCAGCCGCGACGCCGCTACCGGCTAACGGCCAACCGGCCTATTCCCGCGGCCGAAAACCCAGCCCCTGGGCAAAAAACCCTCCGGCCTTCCCGGCGGATTTTTTGTGGCCGGCGCGATATCTCCGGAAAGGCTACCTGGCCAAGCCGGGAGCGATTTGGCCAGGGGAAAAAAACTGACCTGGAGTGGGAGGAGGTCAATCGTTTCCCTGGATGCCCCGTAAACGGTCCCAGAGGCTCGTGGTGGGCTGGGAGGGCGTGGGGAGGTAGGGAAGTAGCCACCGGAGCGGAAAAATGCCGTAGGGGCGATTTGAGGGCGATTTGGCCAGGGGGAATAAAACGGAACCGGGGCGGGAGGAGGCTTGTCGTTGTTCTTCCAGGATCTTTCAGAGTCCTTCCGGTCCCTTGGCGGGCCCATTGGTGGGGCTGGGCGCCCCAGGCCAGTGGAGGGGCCGGCCGCCGGCCCGAAACATCTCGGTAAGGCCGGCGGTGGTGGGATCGCGGCCAAAGACGTCATGCCAAACCCGCCCGCTTTCCATGCAAAGATAGACCAAGGCGTTAGGGCCCAACGATCTTTCCAAATAGGCCAGAAGCGTTCGGTACATGAGGGTTCTTATCGGCCTGGGGTAGCGCGACTTGCCGTCGCCGCCCCGGACGAACTCGGCCCCGAACAGGCGGCTGGGCCTGGATCGGCGAACGGCCGCCTTAAGTTCCGGCACGTACCTAAAGCAGCCCAGGGAGACGAAGGCCAGGGCCTCGGGAGGGAGTCGCTCGGCGATTAATTGAGCCGTTTTAAGGTAGCCGGACTCCCAGCCCGGGTAATAAATCAAGGGGTCAAAGTGTAGCCCCACCCGGTAGCCGGCCTTCCAGGCCCGCTCGGCCGCCCCCAATCTGGCGGTTAGCGTGGCCGCCCCGGCTTCCTCCCGGGCGCAGACTTCGGGGGCGTTAACCGAAAAGGAAATGACCGTCCTGCCCCCGTGATCGAGCCCCAAAAGATGCCCCACCCGGTCGGTTTTGGTTTTAAGCTCCAAGGTGAAGGG
>JAIRNQ010000293.1 GCA_031257955.1 Deltaproteobacteria bacterium
CCCTTCAATGTGACCTCGTTATTTACGGAGGTGACCCGGTAAGCGTCATCGACGTAAGCGGCGGCGATGACCCTAGCTACCTCGCTGTCGGTGACGAAGACGCGGTTGCCGCTGGCCTCGGCCACATAAAACTCTTTATCCTCTCCCTTGACACTATAATACTGTATTTTAGCCCCATAAATGAATAAGGCGTTGACCCGGTCGGCCACGACCAGGTTCTCGTTGGTGACCACCGACCCGCGTCCGTAAAACTTGGCTTCGGCGCCGACGATTTCGCCCGGGTAAGTCAGAATCGTGGAGTTCACGTCAACGTTACTGACGAAAACCGAGCTATTGGTGATTTTGATGTCACCTTCGACGTAAACCCGATCGGCCGGGTTTCTGACATACACCCCGACAAAGGCGCCCGACCCGACCAACTTCCATACGCTAAAGCGAGTATCGGAGGCGGCGTGGATGGCGCTATGGCCAATGGTCAAACTTTGGCCGTCGGTTGTGGCATAGGCCCAGCCGCCATAGATGCCGAATACCGAGGTCTGATCCAGGCGGACGAGGTTATTGGATTGACCGCCGATGGGGACCAAACTTGGCGGCGCTTGAAAGAAGTCCTTCTCCTCCGACATATAGTCCGGTGCCAGATATCGAACCGCGTCGGCCAGCGCCGGGGTAGAGGCGGCCATGACCAAAGCCAAAGCGACCGTGGCCAATACCGCCAGGATCAAAACGGCCAGGGCCAATACGGCCGGGCGTAATAGGGTCCGGACCAAAAGGCCCTGGGCCAAATCTCCAGGGCGTAAAACGCCAGGACCCATAACCCCCGAGCCAAATACGCCCATAATCGGGGACCTTTTCAAAGCCAGGGCCCCCTTGCGCCAACGGGAGCGCGCGTAACGAATAAAGAAAAACATAAGATACCGTGCCTGAAACAATGGCCCAAGCTCCTGGCCGGGCCAGCCTGGCGCTTTCGGCCAAGCCTAAAGCGCGCAAAAATGTTAAGTTCCCATTGGCCTAGGCCAATTCCCGTCCCCTAAGACATAGCCGGGAAGGCGGCCGCCGCCTTGCGCCCCTAGAAACGGTCACGCCGAATTCGTGAACCGATTCGTCCGAGCGTTTTGGGATTTTTGCCCAAGCCCAGACAAAACACAATCTATGGCGCCCCAGAAATAAGGAGACATAATTTCCTTATAATTTTGCCAACTAACGGCGAGAAATTTTAATAAAAGCTGTTTTCCCCTATTATTTTGGGTTAAACCCCTACCGACACCAATAGCCGATTCCTGACCTTGGGATAAATTGGGACAAACAGTCGTTTTGAAAGACAAAATGCATTATTTGCCGAACTTCTATCACTCAGCCGGACCCGACCATAAACAAAACCAAACCATTTCCCACTTTTTACCCATCGCCCGGAATGGGCCCTGGTCAGGACTGGACAACCCAGACCAAATTTACCAGTAATTTAGGGCAATAATAAATTGATAATAGTTATCGCTTTCGGACCCCCTCAAATTCGTTTTTCATATTTAGCGGCAATCATTGGCCAAAAAATGTTTTTTAGAAAAAACCAACCTTTACCGCTAAAAGCCGGCGTTTTTCTGTTCAAGGCCAATTTGGCCCCAAAATCCGATTTCATGGAATGAGTCTACGGATAAAAATTATAACCCTAAACAAGGTCATAAACTATATATTTATACATAATTATAATCTTGGCCGCTGTCTTTGATCTAAAAGTTTATAAGCAATATTATTGATTGTCTATTTTATTCCAAGCTAGACAAAAAGATAATTGCTCTACTTTAAAAACAATTAAAAAAATAATAAACCTAAAGGTGAATAAAATTGAAAAAATACTTTCTATATACACGAATATTAAACTTTTTATTTATTGTCAGTATACTACCGGCCTGGGCCGGGTTAGCCCTGGCCCAGACGGCTGGGGCCCCAACGGAACCCGTCCCGTCGGCTTACGCCCCCGCGGGACCCGAAGCCGATCCCGCTTTGGCCGATCCCGCCCCCGCGACCGAGACCACCGCGGCTGAGTCCCCTACGGATCTGTCTTTTATCGACGATGCCGGCCGGACGGTCTCACTGACCTCCCCGCCCTCTCGGGTGGTCTCGCTCTCGCCGGCGGCCACCGAAATCATCTTGGCCTTGGGCGCCGGCGGCGCCCTCAAGGGCGTCAGCTCCGAGGATGGGCATTTCGAGGGCCTGATCGGCCTTCCGGTGGTCGGGACGCCCAGGGTGGCCGCCCCGGACCAAATCCTGGCCCTTGAGCCGGATCTCTTGATCGTCGAGCCCTATCTGGCCGCCCAGGCCCTCTCCGGGGCCTTGGCCGGCTCGGCCCAGGTCATGATCGTCGACGGCCGGGGTAACCTTGGCCAAGCCCGGGAACGAATCCTGGCCCTGGGACACCTGTTTGGCCAAGGGGAAAAGGCCCGGGAAGTTTGGGCCGAACAGGAGACCTTTTTTGAAACCCTGGCCTTAAAAACGGCCAAACTAAAAGGCTCCCGCCAACGGGTCTTACGATTGGTGGCCCGGGAGGGCCGCCTCTCCACCTTCGCCGAGGGCTCTTTCCAAAACGAAATCGTCCAATTGGCCGGAGGCCTAACCCCGGCCATTGAGGCGGCCACCGTCGCCGCCGTGGCCGGGGAAGCCCCAGCTTCCGGGCCAACCGCGACCACCGACGAGGACGCCGGGGCCGAGGAAGCCCCAACTACCGGATCAACCGCCGCGACCGGCTTGGCCGGGGAAGTGCCCATTGACCCGGCCGGAATCGTCCTTTTCGATCCCGGTCTGATATTCGCCTGCGGGAAGGACCGAAAGGCCCTGGACGCCCTGTTGGCCAGGGAGGATATGGCGGGGATAGCGGCGGTGAAAAACTTCAACGTAAGATATTACCCTTGCGCCTTAACCGATCGCTCGGCCGCCCACCAGGGTTACTTCGCCGCTTGGCTGTCGAGTGCCATTAACCCTATTGAATATGGGGATCCGGCCAATCTGGCCCGGCCTAACGCCAAGATAGGGGAAGAGCCCCTGGCCGTGGACATCCCTTACGTTTCCAAGGCGGCCGTGGTTAGCGCCCGCCTCAACGACTACGTCCAGAAGACCCTGGTCATCGAATTCAAAAGCCCGCAAACGGTAATCTCCACCGGCGACGGTCCCAAGGAGGGCGCGTTGGCCGTCGGCAACGGTTCTTCCCCGCCCATGGTCTGGGACCTAAACCATCAAGGGGGCTGGGAGGCCGACGTGGCCGAACGGTACGCCCTTTTGGGGTTGGACCCCAAAACCACGGCCATGATCTTCACCGGGGCCGATCTGGCCGGCCTGGTAACCGTAACCAAAACTTATCGGGACATGACCGTTACCGTCTTGGCCACGGCCGGGGCCGAGTCTAACGCCGTCCGGACTTCCAAGGACGTCGGGGCTTACTACGAGCCCGGGACCATAAACGTTATTGTTCTCTCTTCGAGAAACCTATCGCCCACCGGGGCGGCCAGGGCCATGCTGACCGTGACCGAGGCCAAAACGGCGGCCGTCTGGGATCTCGGGGTCAGGAGCTCGCAAACCCCGCTGGAAAACCCGGCCACCGGCACGGGCACCGACAGCGTCATAATAGTGGCCGGCGGGCAGGGCCAACCCATCGACTACACCGGCGGGCACACCAAAATCGGCCAGCTAATCGGCGAGGCCGTCCACGAAGCCGTCATCCAGGCCCTGGCCAAGGGCAACGGCCTGGCCCAGGGACGCCACGTCCTAACCCGCCTCTCGGAACGGGGTTTGGATCCCGCCGAGCTCTTCGGCGGCCCCGAGGCCGCCGCCCTGGCCCCCACCGACGACTTCCAAACCCAAACCCTCCGGGCCATCATCTCGCCCCGGGGGGCGGCCCTCCTGGAAGCCGCCCTGGCCCTGGACGACGCCCTCATCATGGGACAACTCTCCGATCCCTCGGCCTTCGAGCCCCTGGCCCAGGCCCTGGCCACCGATCTGGCCGGACGGCCGGTTAAAATCCTCGATCTGGCCGACCCATCCCTCCCGCCCTGCCTGCGCTTGGCCCTAAACGCCATCGGCTCCGGTCTGGCCGGTACCCTGCCCTAATCGGGCAAGGCCGCATTCGGGCAAGATAAGCGTCTTTTCGTTCTACGGTTTTGGGCAAAACACCGCCAACTTCGATATGGGCCCTGGTAAATAATGTTGAGCTTAAGCCGGTAAAAAATGGTATACTTATCGCGCATGAAAGAATGTCAGCTTAACCATTGCCAACTTAACCGGGCCCGCGAAAATGGCCCGGCCAAGGGGTGACCGCTTTAACCTTACCCTTACCCTAACTCTTATCCTTGCTCTTATCTTTGCTCTTATCCTTGCGTTTAGACTTGGCCATGGCCAAGCACGCGCTTGAGCCTGAGCCAGTGAGCCCAAATTAACCATAAGGCGAAAGGAAAAATGAAAATGAGTTGTATGGTCTGCGGGGCCCATGCCCAGATTACCTTCTACGATAAAGACGACAAGTCGATCAAGAGCTATTGCCGTTCTTGTAACAACAAAATTATGGCGGAGCGCCATGGCCTCGAAAACCCTGAATATCCCCAAGAAATCACCGTGAAACCAAACAAAGGTAAACAGCGGCGCTTTTCTGTCGAGTATTTGATCTTTGATGGTTTCCATGCCTTGTCTGCCTACGAGATTGGCCCTACCCAATATCAGTGCGAAGTAACGGACGATTATGAAAGGCCGTTTAAGGACATGTGGGATGAGCTCATAAGGCGGCTTAAAAAACAAATATCGGTAAAATACGTAAAAAAAGACGGATCTCTTGGCGATGGCCATAAAGCTGTGGGCTATTTGATGTATAATGACGAGATTGACGATCTGGCTTATATCGTGGACGGCATTCCCTATCCTTGGAAGGAGTTCATCGGCCGACATATAGATAATCACGAAGGCTGGCAATTGAAGATAGAGTTCGTACCCACTTCGGTTGAGATTGAATGAACTCACCTGGACGGAGCTTTACTTTTAAGGCTACGCAAATAACAAATACCTGAAACGCCGGGACAAGCCGCTCGATGGGGCATTGGTGGGACTCGGGTGGGGTTCGAAGATGTTCTTATGGCACCCCGCCGCAAAACAAATCTGGCGGTTTAAACAAAATTGGTAAAAGGAAAAACGAAAACGAACGTTAAGCGCGTTATCAGCGTTGATTTTTACGATAATGGATTGCCGGCTAACCCATTGCCGGCTTAACCATTGCCAGTTTAACCAGGCCCGCGAAAATGGCCCGGCCAAGGGTTGATCGCTTTTACCCATATCTTTACTCTTTTCTTTGCTCTTATCCCTGCGTTTAGACTTGGCCGTGGCCAGAGGCGCGCTTGAGCCTGAGCCAGTGAGCCCATATTAGCCATGAGGCGGAAAAAAAATCGGAAATGAATTGTATAGTCTGCGGGGCCGAATCACGGATTGGAGTCATCGACAAAGATTCGTGTACGCACTATTGCCGTACTTGCCACAATACTATGATGGCGGATCGCTTTGGCTACGATATCCCTGAATACCCACAAGAAATCACCGTGAAACCAAGCCAGGGTAAACAGCGGCGTTTTTCTGTAGAGTATTGGGCATATCCGGATTGCAAAATTTTGACTGCCGACGAAATTGGCCCTTCCCACTATCATTGCCTAGTAGTGGGCGCTATGGACAGACCGTTTACGGAAATGTGGGATGAGCTCATAAGGCGGCTTAAAAAACAAATATCGGTAAAATACGTAAAGAAAGACGGAAATCTTGGCAAAGACCAAAAGGCTGTGGGCTATTTGAGGTATAACAAAGAGCGCGACGATCTTGATTATGTCGTGGACGGCTTTCCCTATCCTTGGTACGAGTTCATAGCCCAGCATATAGACAATTACGAAGGCTGGCAAATGAAGATAGAGTTTATAGACTCTTCGGATGAGGTTGAATGAACTTACCTGGACGGAGCTTTACTTTCAGGCTACGCAAATATCAAATACCTTAAACGCCGGGACAAGAGGTTGAATGAACTTGCCTGGACGGAGCTTTACTTTCAGGCTACGCAAATATCGAATACCTGAAACGCTGGGACAAGAGGTTGAATGAACTTACCTGGATGGAGCTTTACTTTTAAGGCTACGCAAATATCGAATACCTGAAACGCCGGGACAAGCCGCTCGATGGGGCATTGGTGGGACTCGGGGCGTTCTTCTGCCGCCCAGCCGCTAAATAAATCTGGCGGTTTAAGAAAAACGGTGAAAGGAAAAACGAAAACGAACGTGTAGCGCTTCATCCGGGATTCGCTACCCAGCCTTGAATTTTACGATAACGGTGTGCCCATGGGCCTTTGCCTTAGTCGTGAAAGTATTGCCATGGCGCGCCTTCATGGCGCTTATCCCACAATCCCCCCAAGAAATATCCTTGAAACCGGGCGATAGACTAATATTGTCGAACCGTTCGATCCCGGCACCCTACAAAATCAACCTCCGCCGAGATCGAAGAATACCGCCCTCTCCCAAAAAACAATCCCCTTCGAGGCCGCGATAATCGATCCTTCCCCCCAAAATAAAAATTCCGGGCCGAGGCCGATAAAATCGGCCCCGTTCCCGGAAAGCGTTGTCCCAAGCCCTGTCCCAGGCAGGGACGGGGCTTGGGTAGGGTATAGGTTATGGATTAGGTAAGACGGACTCCGGCTTTGCCGGTGTTGGCGAAGTGGAGCTTGCCTAGCTTCCCAAGGGCCTCAAGACCATGGTTGCGGTGGATGTCCCTTATCTGCCGATCGACGGCGCTGGAAGCTCCCTTAACCAGCTTAAGGCCATATTCGTCGCCAAGTTGTCCAAGGCCGGTCAGAAAGCCGGCCCTGGCCAATATGGAAGCCGCCGCCACGGCCAAATCCCTCTCGGCTTTGGGAGTTTGGAAGACCTCGACCGAAAGGCCCTTTTTTTCCAGGGCGGCCATGATTAGCCCTTCTTTGGCGAACTGATCGATCACGGCCTGGGAGCAGGCCACTTTTGACAGTAAGCCCCCGATGACCTCGGCGTGGGCCTCGGCCAACAAAAGGTTAAGGTTGCCGATCTCGGAATGGCGCCGGTTGTACTCGGTCGGGAAGATGGCTTCGAGCCGGTATTTTTCTTTGCCCAGAATTTCCTTGATCCGCTTGGCCTGGGCCAAGTTTTGGGCGTCGGAGTTGGCTTTGCTGTCTCGAACGCCAATCCTTTCCAGCTTTTCGGCCAAGCCGGAATCCAGGTAAACACCGGCCACCACCAGCGGGCCAAAATAATCGCCCTTACCCGACTCGTCGGTCCCGATCCTCTCCGCGAAAGCGGCCATGGGCTTGGTCGGCCTGACCGCCTTGGCCCACGGCTTTGACCCCAAGGCCGGGGGAGCGGATAGCTTGGGGCTTTCCGTCAGTTCCCGGAACCAAGCCGGTGCCTGGGGTTCGGGCTTGCCCTGTAAGGTGGGCATATCAGGCAGGTTAGGCAATCTCGGCGGGCTCGGAATGGTCCGCTTACCGGGAAAGCCGCCCTGGTCCGTGTCCGGGCCAGAGGCCAGCGCCGGGTCGTAGGGACCGTTCCAGGCGATCGCCTTAGGTGAGTAAATGGGCCTGGCCATGTCCGGCACTTCCCCGGTCTCCTCGGTCTGGTCGGGCCTAAGCTGACCGTCGGCGGAAACGGCCATGGTAGCGTGAAAGATCTGGTTTTTGCTACCCATCCCGAGGGGCTGGGAAACAAAGAGATCGTAGTCATGATCCTTGGAGGAAACGCAAACAAATGTGGAGTAGGCCTCGCGCATGGATTCGGCCATTTCGGCGATCCTATCCTCCAGCTGGAAGTAGGACACTAGGCCGTCCAGACCAGGGGCCGGGGTGGTATCGACCTTGGTGTCCAGACACCTAAGGCCATCCCAGACCTTGATAATGCGGTCGAGAACGCCGTAAAGGCTGGGCCGACCGACGATGAACCGACCCAGGGCCCGACCGCAGACGTAATGCTCAATCGGGAAGTTCTCCCGGTCCTTGTGGTATCGGGGCAGGTCGTAGTCGAACTTGAGAAGTACCAGTTTGATGATGAAGCCACGGTAGACGCTGGCGAAGGGAAAGAGGAAGACGTTCAGGCAAGGCAAGGACGGCTTGGTCGCCCTGACCATCTTCAACATGCCCACGGCGCTAACCAAGGTGATCCTCTCGGTCGGCGGCAGGAAGGCGTAGACGTCACCGCCAAATAACTTAATCGTCTCCATGGCCAGCGAGTCAGGCCCGTTGGCCGGGCTCGCCGCGGGTTCAGTTTCTAGCCGGCTTTGGCCAATGGCTTCCGGCGAGGCGTCGAACATGGTTTCCAGCTCGGGCAACGGCCAGGCCTCGAGCTGGGCTTGGCCACTTTCTTCCGGTGGGGCTTCCAGAAGGGTCTCCAGAATTGGCTT
>JAIRNQ010000299.1 GCA_031257955.1 Deltaproteobacteria bacterium
CTGGCCATCCGCCGATTGCGAGCTGTCCACCGTGAGGGTAGGCCGGCCCTCAGTCAAGGCCAAAAGTACCCCTCCCGAATGGAAAAGCCTTTTAACGGTTAAAACATCCTGTTCCCGACAGTTAAACTCGCGGCTTAACTCCTGAATCGAATTATGGCCAATGTCTGGCTGATTTTCGTCACTACGCAATAAAAGCATAGCGACCACAGCCACTTCGTCGGAGACTTGGTCGTTTTGAACCATGTTTACCAGTTTTACGCGTTCGTCTTCCGTAAGACGAACTGGGTAATCCATGTCCATTATGGCCTCTTTGGCGTTAGTCCCAAACGCTCGCCGATTCCCTAAACGGGCGCTTGGTTAAAGGCACGGCAAAACGCCTCATAATCGTATCCGTTTAACCTACCCCTTTGTTTGGGGTTTCCGGCGAACGGGTTGAAAATGCCTCTGGGGAGGCGCTATTGCTGGCCTGCTCCCGGTCAGTTTTGCCGCCCTGGCCACTTGGGCAACGGAATTGCCGCGGTGGCCAAACGGGCCGCGGGCCTTATGGGCCAGGCCAAAGGCCCACCGACCGGTCGGCGGGGCGGCCAGGGTCGGTGGCCATGAACGGTTGTCTGGCGGGAGTCCCGGGGGACGATCTTAGGTCCGAGGTCAGCTTTGTTCTAAATTGCCATTTTAGCCTAGCCTAAAGCGTCGTCAGGGCCCTTGGGGACTGGGGACGATACTTATATGCCATCCTCGGGCCAAAACGCGGCCAGGGCCGTCTGGGACCGATTGCGGGCCATGTGGCCTTTCAGTCCACTTGGGCAACGGAATTGCCGCGGTGGCCAAACGGGCCGCGGGCCTTATGGGCCAGGCCAAAGGCCCCACCGGCTGGTCGGCGGGGCGGCCAGGGCCGTCTGGGACCGATTGCGGGCCGTGTGGCCTTTCAGTCCACTTTAGCACCCGTTGGCCTATATTTAAAGGCGGCTTTTCCCCGGGCGGGGGTCAAGTCTCGGCCGGGGACAGGGGGGCGTCGAAGCGCAGGTTTCTGGCCGTGGCGAAGGCGTCAAATTTCACCTGGTAGGCGGCGTCTTTCTCGCTAACCGACAGGATAAGGCCCGAGCCCCAGGCGGGATGGACCACGCGCTGGCCCTGGGCCAGGCGAAGGGGGGCTTGGCCGTCTCGGGGGACATATTCGTCGGGCGGGCTTCCGGGGTGGGTGACCAAGTGAAGGTTGTCCAGGCCCATCTCGAAGACGAAGCGGGAGGTGTGGCTAAACGTGCCTTCGTGGGTCCGGCCCGAGGAATTGCTTAGAAATAGGGCTTCGCGGGCCCTGGTCATGGCCACGTAGCAAAGGCGGCGCTCTTCGGCCATGTCGTCGGGGGTCAGGGCCCGGTGACTGGGAAGTGAGCCTTCAGCCAAGCCGATCAGGAAGACGGCGTCGAATTCCAGGCCCTTGGCGGCGTGGATGGACATGAGTTTAACGGTCTTTTCCGGGAGGTCGTTGTTGACCTCGGTGAAGAGGGCGGCCTGGTCCAAAAATTCCTCGAGGGTGGCCTCTGGGTCGTTGCCAAAGTCGGCGATGGCCCTTTTGAGTTCGGCGGCGTTGTCCAGGCGTTCCTGGTCGCCTTGGCGCCTGAGGTAGGCCTCGTAGCCGGTGTCGTCCAGGAGCTTTTGGAAGAGATCTATCAGGGAGAGTTGGCCCACCAGTGGTCTCAGGTTCTCGATGATCCGAACGTAATCGGCCGCCCCGGTTTTGGCCAGGACGGGGTGGTCGCCCAGCCCGACCAGGGCCCGGTAGAGGCTTATCCCTTGGCGCTCGGCCACCCTGGCGATTTGGCCCAGGGTTTTTTGGCCCACTTTTCGGGAGGGCGCCTTGATGGTCCGCCGAAAGGACATGTCGTCGGCGGCCGTGAGCATGCGAAGGTAAGAAATCATGTCTTTGACTTCTTTTCGCCCGTAAAAGGCGGTACCGCTGAAGAGCCTATAGGGTATGCCCGCCCTGACGAATTTTTCCTCAATGGCTCGGCTGAAGTGGTGGGCGCGGTAGATGACGGCTATTTCGGCGGGATCGGCCTCGCCGGTTAATAGTTTTTTAGTTTTTAAGGCCACCCATTCGGCTTCGGCGTAGGCGTCCTTGGCCCTAAAATAAAGGGGTTTGGGCCCGCCGGGCTTGAGGCCCGATTGCCGGTAGGGCAAACGGTCCGGGTTGCGCTCGATTAAGGCCGAGCAGGCGGCGATGATCCGATCGGTCGAGCGGTAGTTGGTCGGGAGGCTAAGGCCGGCGGAGGGTTCATGGACTTCGGTGAACTCGATGAAGAGCTTGACGTGGGAACCCCGCCAAGTGTAGATGGTCTGGTCGGGATCCCCGACGATGAAAAGATTTTTGTGGTAGCCGGCCAAGGCGTCAACCAAGTCGTATTGGCGTTTGCTTACGTCCTGGAACTCGTCGACCATGACGTATTGAATCCGACGCTGCCACTTTTCCCGAACCGGCGGGTGGTTTTCCAAAATATAGGAGGCGAAGTTGATGAGATCGTTAAAGTCCAGACCGAAAGACTGTTTTTGTTTGTAGAGGTACCTTAGAAAAATGCCTTGGGGCAGGTCATTCGTTTGGGAGTACTCCGCCTTAAGCTCTTCGTTGTTGAGCAGATGAAATTTGTCGATGTAGGAATAAGAAAAAAGTTTTTTCGTCTCAATGATTTCGTCCAGGGCCTGCTTTACAGTCAGATCCGACATCTTTAGACTCATTTCCTCAAATATTTGGTCCATCACGTCCCTTTGGTCGACGTTGTCTAGGACGATGAAGTTTTTTGGGTAGCCGAGGACGTGGATGTCTTCCTTGAGGAGCTTGAGGCAGAAGGAGTGTATGGTCGAGATGTAACCCAGATCCAGATCGCCCAGCCTCTCCCGGATCCTTTTCTTCATTTCGTTGGCCGCTTTGTTGGTAAAGGTGGCGCAGAGGATGTTGGCCGGGCTCACCCCAAGAGTGTCCACCAGATAAGCGTAGCGCCTGGTAAGGGTTCTGGTTTTGCCGGTCCCCGGGCCGGCTATGACCCTGACGGCGCCCTCGGTTGTGGTGACCGCTTCGATCTGTTCTGGGTTTAGGTCAGAGAGGTGGTCCATCTGGCTTGTCCGTGTGGTCAGCCCAAGTCGGGCGGGACCGGTTGCCGGGCTTGGCCGCCGGGGCCTTGGTCTGGCACCGGGGCGGCCCCCAAGGTGGCACCCGGGTTCCGGGCCGGTACCCGGGCCTGGAAGCGCCCGGTGGGCTCAATCGTTGGGGAGGCTTTTGTCCTGAACGTATTCGGTATGGTTGGTCAGGGCCCGCCAGGCCCGCTCCAGTTGGCCCCCCAGGTACAGGGCATGGTAAGGGTCGGAAAAGGCTTGGACCTTGGCCAGCCGCCAGCCCAATTCCGATGGGGTTTGGCCGGAATATTCCGTAAGGAGTTCGCCATCGGGGGCGTGGTGATAAACTATTATGAGTTTTTGGTTATGGTCCACGGTGATCCTGAAAAAACCGTTGGGATCCGTTTTAGTCTTATGGGCCCGGCCCAACCTGGCCTCGACGGTCGAGAGAACTTGCGGCAGATCGGCCGGGTCCAGCGAGAGGGACAGCGAGACCACGGTTAGGCGGCCGGGGCTCAGTTCAAATTCCTCGGTCCGATCCGGCCTGGCGTTGGCCATCTCGCAAACCCGTTTCATCAGCCCCTGGAGCCCGACGCAATTGACCGGCCAGGCCCGGGCCCCGTTGTGGGAGCGGAACTGGGCGACTAAATGGACTTTGTTTTGAACCTTTCGAAAAAAAACCGATACCAGGCAAGGCGAGTCGTGGCCGTCGGGATCGGCCAAATTGTCCCATAGGGCGGCGTAGGCGTGGCGGGAGTCCCCGGCCTTGGCCAGATCCCCGGCCGCCCAGTCCAGAAAGTCCGGGCCAAAATACCGCCTGAGCCGGTTGCCGTAAGTGTAGGGCATACCGTGATCCAAGTCCGGGCTCAGAAGCTGGCCTTGGTATTCGGAGAGTTTGTCCCGGGTGACGTTGAGGAGGGCCAGATCCCGCTCGCCGATGAGGGCCGGGTTTTCGATCACCGCCTTGAAATTCATGAGCTCCAGGCGTTCCTTCCCATTTCTGAGGCGGACCGGTTGGCCAAAACGGTGGAGCCGGACCAGTATTTCGGACCAGGCCTCGACGATGGTCTCGGCCGTAACCGAGTGCCCAAAGGGGTCGGAAGGGTAAAGATCGACCTTGGGTTTAGGCAGGGGCACGGGATCGGGCCTGGTCCCGTTCGGCTTGGCCCAAGGACGGTAGTCGGCCAGAGCGGCCTTTATTTCGGCCAAGATCTCCGGGGTGATGGAACCGGTCAGATCGATGGCCCTGGGTCTCTCCAAAAACATTTCGGGCTTGAGCAGGCTGTCCATGGTGTAGGAGGCCCCGGGTCCGTCGATAACCATTTTTTCCAGATCCTCGGAGTGCCCGTCTTCAAAGACGTAGGCCTGTTTTTGTCCGGTCAGCCTGACCTTTCCTTCCAGAAAGAGCTTTAGGTGATCCGAGGCCCCGGAAAAATCTTTGCCGCAGAGGATGAGGGTATCGATTTGTGGGTTGTGGTGGAGGTTTCGAAGCATGACGTTTAGTCCGCCGCCGTATAGCCCGCCAATCAAGGCGATTTTACTGTCGGGGCCCAGAAGTTCGGGGTAGGCTTTATCGATCCGATCGCGCAAGTAGCCCACCGGCGTCCACAGCGAACAAAGGGCCACCGTGGCCGCGCGGTTTTCGACGATTATGTTTTTGGCCTCGATGGCCAGCGACAATAACATAACGGGCCCGCGCTCCCCTACCGCCGGCGCCCTCGGCCGGCGGCGATATGGGGTAATTGGGTTTCTGGGATTATGTGGGCCCGACAGGACGCGGGCGGCGGGACTTTTAGCCCGAAGGCAAAAGCCGTTCCGAGGTTATCCCCAACAGGGCCCCGGCGATTTTTTTGGCGTCGTCCCCGCTGATCGATAGCCGTTCGTAGACATCGAAGGCCTCCTTGGCCGCCCGGGCCCAGCTCTCGTCCCTTTCCCGGTTGACGGACTCGTAGGGGAGCTCATAGTAAACCTTGGTAATCCCGTTATTCTTAAGCCTTTCGATGCACTTGATGCACGGAGACAGCGTGGAATATAGGGTCGCACCCGGCAAAAGGTCGGCCACCCCGAAGCGGTGGGCCAGATCGATGGCGTTTTCTTCGGCGTGTAGACTGGAGCAGCCATGTAAGAGCTTAAGCCGGTCGGGGATGTTGTTGGCCCTTCGGGCGCAATATATTTGGCCGTCATGACCCAGGTCGGTGCAGTGGATGGCCCCCGGCGGGGCCCCGTTATAACCGGTGGCCAGGATGCGGTTACCCACGGCGATGACGCAGCCGACGGGCCGGGAAGAGCAAGTGGAACGGGTGCTGACCACTTTGGCGATGGCCATGAAATACTCGTTCCAACCCGGGCGGGAGATTAGCCGCCCCTCCAGTAGGCTAGGAATGGGAAAAACCGTCATGGGATAAGCTTTCGGGCTTTCGGCCGGGGCGGCCGATCAGCCTTGCCCCCTGGGACCGCCGACGTTTTGGAAGGCCGAATTGAAATCCCGGTACAGTTTTTTGTTGTCTGCCGTCCGGTGCCATTTTTTTATGTGGCCGGCCGGGATGGTTCCCCCTTCCAGAACGGTTACCTGGTCCCAGGGCGAGAGGCCGGGGATGGGGTAGGCGTAGTAGGGGTATTCCTTGGGCAAGTTCTCGGCCAGGACCACGGTTGGGATAAGCCATTCCAGGCGACCGGCGTAGAGCCTATGCATACCGTCGTTTACCACGTTAATAGTTGAACCGTCGGCCTCTGGGATGGCCTCGACCACCGGGGGCAACAAATCTATGGACTCCGGGCTTTGGTCGGTCCGTATGGTCAGGTAACCGGTAAGGGATAGGGGGTGGTGGCCAAACTCGGCCAGGCCCCATTCCAGGCACTGGACCCGCAGAAGGTTGTCGGTTAAGACGTAACGCTGGGCCGGCCTAAACAAATCGTAGGGTAAGGGCCTTAGGGTCAGTTTGGCCTGGGCGTAGGGCTTGGCCGATCGATCCTTGAGCATGACCACCTCCCTAAGGCGGCTTAGGAGTTCGTCGGGGCCATGGGCATCGACATGGGTGATTTTAAAGGGCGTAAAGGTCATATATACCATGCTTTATATAGAATTTTTATAAGTGTTATGGATTAACGATATGGCTTATTGATTATATTAACTAGATATCTAGCCATATAATTAACCAAACACGGAGCCGACAAGAACAAACCATCCGGTTAAAAAATATTAAAAGACCGCAAGTATACCCATTCCCTTTCCGTTGACGGAAAGGGTAAGGGAGGCCTGAAAGCCGATTGGTCTAACGGCATTATACCCTATGGGCCATCGTCTTCATAGAATCCCCGGGCGACGGCCTACCGTCCCGCGGGACTCCCCGTGTCCTACCGGGCCCGCTTTTGGCGCGCCCGGGCGACGCCCCGAGGCCCCACGCGACTCCCCGTGTCCTACCGGGCCCGCTCTTGGCGCGCCGGGGCGGGGGCGAGAGGCAATCTTTTGGGGCCGATTTAAGATTTTCGGCCGCCGTGGTATACTTCCCCGATAAACGGACCGGGTGGCCGCTTGGGCCGGGAGTCCAATTTTCGGGGGCCGGTCCGGGCCCGCCAGGGGAGGGTCTCTTCGTGACCGACATTAAAAGCTCAATTAAGCTGGCTAACGGTCGCTCCATGCCCAGGCTGGGCTTGGGCACCTGGCTTCTCAATGGGCCGGCCATAGAGCCGGCGGTCAGGGCCGCCTTTGAGTCCGGTTATCGGCGAATCGACACCGCCTCCGCCTACGAAAACGAGTCCGAGCTGGGGGCCGCCCTCAAGGGGTGCCAAATCCCCAGGGAGGAGCTTTTCCTGACCAGTAAAGTCTGGATCTCCGAGCAGGGGCGGGGGATAACCGTCCAGGCTTGCCAGCGGAGCTTGGAGCGTCTGGGGCTTTCTTACCTGGATCTTTACCTTCTCCACTGGCCGGTGGCCCAAAAGAGTCTGTGGGCTTGGGAGGACATGGAAAAGCTCCTGGCCGACGGCCTGGTAAAGGCCATCGGGGTTTCCAACTTCCAAAAGCGCCACCTGGACGAGGTAATTAAGCTCGGCGGGACCAAGCCCATGGTTAACCAGATCGAGCTCCATCCCCTCTTGACCCAGGAAAGCCTTTCGGAGCATTGCGGGCGGCAAGGCGCCGTGGTTGAGGCCTACGCCCCGCTGGCCAGGGGAAAGCTAAAGAAAAACCAAGCCCTCCTCAAGATCGCCCGCAAGCATTCCCGAACCGTGGCCCAGGTGATTCTGCGCTGGCACTTCCAAAGCGGCCGGGCCTTCATCCCCAAGTCGTCCGACCCGGCCAGGGTAAAGGAAAACGCCGACATCTTCGGCTTCCTCTTAAGCCCGGAGGACATGGCGGTCGTGACCAAGCAGAACCAAAACCGGAGCGCGCTAAACCCCAAGTTTGACTTCGACCCCGACGGCTGGATTGTCGACGGCCAGTGAGGCCTCACCGCCCGATCCAAAAGTCGGCCTTGGGTCGCCCTTGGGCCGCCCCCGTCCCGCTTGCGGGACGCCAGGCGTAGTTTAGCTTTTGTTGGAATAGGCCACGTAGCGCCCGCCGTTGGTGCGTTCAACCCTCAAGTCCAGACCAAAAGCTTGGCTGAGGCAGCCGGAGGTCAGAGTCTCGCTTAAGGGGCCGGCCTTGGTGACCTCCCCCTGGCTTATGACCAGGGCCGAGGTCATGAACGGGGCTATTTCCAGGATATTGTGGGTGGTCAGGATTATGGTCGGGGCCTTGGGCGATTCGGCCAAGTCCGTCAAAAGGTCCAGGAAAAGCTCTCGCCCGCCCATGTCCAGGTTGCTCATGGGCTCGTCCAGAATCAAAAGGGCCGGTTCGGCCAGGGCGGCCCTGGCCAGCAAGGCCCGTTGGCGTTCCCCGGAGGAGAGATGGGCGAAGGGCCGGTCCAGCACCCCGGCAAGCCCGAAATCTACGGCCAAGGCTTCGGCTTTTGCCACCATCTCCGGTTCCGGGTCGGTGTAGAGCCCCAGCGAGGCCAGATAGCCCGAGACGATGGTTTCCTTGACGCTGGTATGGCCGGGCATCAGATCGGCCAGGGCCTGGGAGACCCAGCCTATCTGGGTTCTGAGCTTCCTGAGATCGTATCGGCCCAGCCTATGGCCCAATACGGTCACTTGGCCGTCGGTAGGCCAAACGTAACCGGTGACTATCCGAAGGATCAGCGTTTTTCCGGCCCCGTTGGGCCCCAACAAGGCCCAGTGCTGGCCGCTTTCGACCAGCCAGTCGATGCCGTTAAGCAACGTGAGCGGGCCCCTCTTCAAGACTATGCCCGTAAGCTCGATGACCGAACCAACCATCGGTTGTCCCACCGTGGGCCCTTTCCGGCCCCGTTTTTCGTTAAAGCGTTACCCGGACCGGGTCCGGTCCGGGTGGGAGCCGCCGCCAGGGCGGCTTACTTTTTTCTCGTAAATTTAAGGATATTGGTGATGCCCAACGTCGTCGAAAGGGCCAAGGTGGGCGATGTCCCGGCCATCTATGGGTTGTTGAAAAGTCTCTCGACCCAAGGTTTGCTTTTGCCCAGAAGTTACGTCGATCTTTACGAATCGCTCCAAACTTTCAAAGTGGCCAGGGTGCCCGGCGAGCCCAGCCGCTTGGCCGGGGTGGCCGCCCTTCAGGTGGCCTGGGAGGATCTGGCCGAAGTGCGCTCCCTGGCCGTTATCCCCGAAAGCCGAGGCCTGGGCCTGGCCCAGGAACTGACCAAGGCTTTGGAGAAAGAGGCCAGGGAACTGGGCATCAGACGCATGTTCGTCCTAACCTACGTCCCGGGTTTTTTTGCCAAGCTGGGCTACCGGGAGGTCAGCCTGGACACCTTACCCCAAAAAATCTGGGCCGTCTGCTTTAACTGCGTCCATTATCCAGACTGCAAGGAAATAGCCCTGGTTAAAGATTTTTGAGCCTAACCGACCATTTTCGACTGGCCGGCCGACCAGTCGGGCCGACCCGGCTAGCTGGCCCACCGGGCGGGGAACCGTCCGGGCGGACTCAAAACAGCCGAGGCTCATTGGGCGGGCAAATCTTTTTTATCTCGTCTATGGTGGGCAAAGAGGCCAGATCGTTTAGCTCGAAGGTCTCCAAAAACTTGTCGGTGGTGGAATAAAGCATCGGGCGGCCGGGCAGGCTCTCCCGCCGGCTGGATATGCGTATGAGTTCCTTGTCCAACAGGGCCCTAATCGTTCCCCCGGCGTCCACCCCCCGGATCTTTTCCACCTCGGCCCGCAGCACCGGTTGGCGGTAGGCGATGATGGCCAGGGTTTCCAAGGCCGCCTTGGAGAGCTTGGCCGGGGTGTCCCGCTTAAGCCTCAGGGCGTAAGGGGCCAAGTCGATGATTGTCCTAAGCCTATAGCCGTCGGCCACTTCCTTGATAACGAAGGCCCGCTCCCCTTCCTGATACTCCCGGTTTAACTCCCCGATGATTTCTTTGATTTTATAGGTTTCGATGGAGGGATCCTCGATAATCTCCGCTATCTGGGCCACCCCCAGCGGCCGGTCGCTCACGAAAAGAAGTCCCTCGATTATGGTTTTCAGTCCCAGCATTGGCGTCAAGGCCCCTTCGTTAAAATATATCCTTTCGGCACCAGACTTCGCATCTTTGGCCTAATTTTATCTGGCGTCAAGTCGCTAAAAACTGCGCCTAGCCCAGGCCCTTCCCTCCCCGAAGGCTGGCCGCGAGCCAAGCCGCCAAAACGCCTGGCCCTAACTCCCGGGGCCCCCAGGGTCCCCGCGCCCCCAGGCCGCGAGGTCTCGCGGACGCCCAGACGGGAAGGGGCCAACTGGCCACCGGGCCGCGCTTGGGAGGGCGTAAG
>JAIRNQ010000337.1 GCA_031257955.1 Deltaproteobacteria bacterium
ATGGTTGCCAGGGTTGACACCAAAAGAGATTTGCCGAAACGGCGGGGCCGGGACAAGAAAGATTGTTTATGTTTGTTGGCCAGCTCGTACAGAAGCCTAGTTTTGTCGGCATAATAAAAGCCCTTTTCGACAATTTGGACGAAATCGGCCAAGCCTAAGGGCAGTTTGAGTGGGGTTAATGGATTGTCCGCCATGGTAGTCTCCTGGGTGATTGGCTAACGGTCATTTATTGGCGGTCGGCGCCTTAGGGTAGGCTTAACCGATATTACAATATATCGCCCTTGGCTAGATTTGATACGATGAAAACTCTGGGAATAAGACTTGGCTTAGGCGACTCAATTAAGTCATTCCATAGGGTAGGCTTCACTCATTTTTCATTATAGCACCTTTGGCTAGATTTGCCAGCAAAAGAGCAAAAGTAGAATGGGAATAAGGCTTGGCCTCGGCGGATCAATTAAGTCATTACATAAGTCGAGTATGATGAGAAATTGAGTTTTTCCGTAAGGAAGGTCGATGGGAGTTACGGCGTCCGATAGTAAAGTTACGGTCATCAGGGACATCTTCGGACCGGAAAGGGCCATTATCGAAGGAGCCCCGATAATCGTGCGCCACGGCCACGTCCGCCACAGAGAAGTTTCAGCGCTGACAGGGCGGGGAACCGCCAAGCCACCGCCAGGGACGTCCGGGGCACGGCCCTGGCCCGTGCTGATGTGGGGGGAAAAACTGGAGGGTCGTCGCCGCCCTGAGGCCGGGCGGGCTTGGCCGCCGGTCGGCCGGTGGTGGGTAAAAACTGGAGGGTCGTCGACGCTCTGAGGCCGGGCGGGAGGGAAGGTTGTTTGGGCTAAAAATGGGGTAAGGGTCTGGGGAAAGGTCTGGCCGGCCGCGGGCGGGCCCGAGGCCGGTTGGGAGGCTGGGCGGTCAGTAGTCTTTTTTCCAGCCTAGGCCCACCCGGCTGGAACTGGAGGAGGAGAGGCTTTGGAGGGAGATGCTGGGGGTGAGTTCCACCTCGACCCGGACGCCGGTGGTGTTGTCGGTGAGGTTTTGCTCAAGTCCCACGTAGATGTTGTCGCCGATGTAGCGGCCGGCTTCCAGGGTGGTGGAGTCGGCGGCTTGGGAGTCGGAGTCCAGGTTCAGGTTGTCCCGGAACTGGTTGCCTCCCAGAATGCGGTTGGAAGAGTTGTCGCTGGCGTCGCCAAATTTTAGAACGCTTAAGCCCAGGGCGTCGCGCATGGTACTTAGGACCGTAAGGCCTATGTCCCCGCCCAGGCCGGCCATGACCCGCACGCTGTTGGCCAGCTGGATGGCCTCCATGCGGCTAAGCTGGGAGACCTTCTTGCCAAAGAGGACCTGGGAGAGGACCTCGTCGGAAGGGTGGGGCGGCTGGCTGGTAAGGGTTAAGACCGGCTTGGCCACAAAACCCGTGACTTTGACGAAGGCCTGGAGGGCGCTGGTCTGCCTGGTCAGTTCGACGTTGAGGACCGGGTTTATGCCCGGGCTGTTCATGAAGCGGATGTCGCCCCCGGTGAAGTTGAACTGCTTGGAGAGCAGATCGAAGGTCCCCCGGATGGGCTTGAGGGCGCCGTTTATGAGGGTGCGCCCAAAGGGGTTGGTGACGTCCAGGTGCCCGCCCCATTCGCTGTCGAGGCCCTTTCCCCTTATGAAGATCTGCCTGGGCAGATCTATGTCCAAGGCCAGGCGGGGCCCGTAGGAGACCCGGGTAAGTTTTTCTTCCAGATCCAGTTTGGTGATGGCGCCGCCGCCCCTGACCATGTCCAGATCGATCTTGGCTTGCTCGACCACCACTTTGGCGGCTATGCCCAGCGAGGTGAAGGGACCGTCCAGATGGACGAGGCCGGTAATGATGGCCGTGGCGTCGTCGCGTTGGAGCGGCGAAAGCCGCCTCAGCTGGCCACGGACGGCGATGGAGGGCTGGGCGGCGAAGGGTTTGACCGTCCCCTCCAGGGAGAGCTTGCCGTCCCCGACGTCGCCGGCCTCAAGCACCAGCCTTAGATCGCCGTCGGGCTGGTCATGGACTTCCATGTTTATGCGGGTTACCAAAATGCCCAGAACCAGATCCAGGTATTGGCCGTTGGCCACGTACATGTTGACCTTGGGCCTGGGCTTACGGGCCGAGCCTTCCACTTTGAGATCCAGTTCCAGTTCCCCGGTCAGGGAACGGTCGGCCAGGCCGATGAGGGTCCAGATGGGGGCGATGGGTCCCTTCCAGGACATCTCGGCCGAGAGTGGCCCGTCCAAGTCGGGTTTGACGAAAAGTCCGTCCTGGACTAGGGGCAAGCGGTAATCCAAGCTGATGTCCCTTAGCCGGGTTTTGCCCAGGGTTATCTTGCCGCTCACCGATCTGGGCTCAATCTTGCCGTTGGCGGTGACGTTGAGGGTCTTGGAAAGGCTTTCCAAAGCCGGCGGGGCGGCGAGCTGGCTGGTCAGCTCAAACGAGCCCGAGCCTCCCTGGACATAGTCCAGGCTTAGCGTGGCTTTACCCTGTGGGGCTTGGTCGGTCAGGCCGGAGAGGTTGGCGAAGGAAAAATCGACCAGCTTGGCCTTGACGTTTAGGGGATTTAGGGATCCGACCAGATCGAGGGTCCCGCCCCCGCCCAAGGTGACCGAGGTTTGGCTAAGGCTTAGGCCGGAAGAAAAATCCACGGTCACCGGCTGGTTGAGCCTTAGGCCACCGGGCAGCTGGGGTACGGAGGCCAGCTTGAGGCTTTCGACGGTAGCCTTCTTTTGGCCGAGATCGGCCTCGCCCGTCAAGGCCAAGAGCTCCGAGCCGTTGGCGGCCAGAAGTTCGACTTTCAGCTTGGCCTTAAGGCCGTCGCCTTGACCCTCGACGTTGGCCTTGGAGAGGGCTATCGGCCCTACGGCGCTTTGGCCGGCCGAGAGTCGAAGCTCGAAGGTGGGGGCGGTCAGGTAATCCCTGGCCGTAAGATCCAAGGTCAGGGCCTTGAGGCGCAACTCTTGGCCCAGCGTCAGATCCGGCAGATCCAATTTAACCAGGGCCGAGTTCCCGTTTTCCCCGCCCGGATCCAGATTGGCCTCCAGGCTGGCCGGGGCACCGTCGAACTCCAGGCCGGTCAGGGCCCTGACCGTCTTCCAGTCGCCGACCTTGAGCCGTAGCGAGCCTTTGGGCCTGGGCGCCGAGCCGGGCCTTAAGGCCAGGCTAAGCCCCTGGCTTTCCAAATCCAAAAGTTCTTTGGCCGGGCCGGCGGATAAGACCAGGGTCTTCAGGTTTAGATCCAGGGCCAAACCTTCCGGGTCGCCGCCGCTGGCGGCGGGGGACTGTTGGGGCGGGAGGGAGAAGGCGAAATCGGTGGCCAGATCTATCGGCCCGGTGGGGAAGTTGCCGGTTTTGAGGGTTAGCGTCCCGTCGGCGCCGTTAAAAGCCGGAAGGCCTTTGGCTTGGCCCCGGTAGGTTAGGGCCACGTCGGGGAAAGTCTCCATTGGGCCTTTGAGGCTGGGGCTATTGGCCAAAAGCTCTATGGCCAGATTGTCGAGAGGGCCACGGGCTTTGAGATCCGCTTCGATGGGACCGCCCCAGGGGGAGGCCAGAAGATCGAGTTCAGAGAGGCTAACCTTGGCGGCCAGATCCACAAGGCCTTTGGGGTCTTGGCTAAGGCGGGCCAAAAGGCTCAGGGAACCGGATTTTTGGCTACCGCTCCCGATTAGGGCCAAGGCCATGGGCCAGAGCGGGCTCCCTTGTTCCAGGGTTAAAGCCAGGTTGGCTTTCTTGGCCGAGTCGGGGGCCACGGTTCCGGCGGCCTGGGCCGAGAGGCCCGGGCCCTTTAGGTTAAGAGCCTCAAGATCGACTTGGCCGCCCTGGGAGGCGACATTTAGGGCGTAATCGAAGGCCAGCCATTCTTCCCCGCTAACGGGTCTAGAAGGCGATTTGCGGGACTTTTGGTCAGGAGGCGGTGGTAATGGGTAGGAGGCGGCTACGATCGCGCCTGGCGCGTCTGGGACCGATTGTAGGGCAAGTGTGGGGGAAGGCGTTCCCTGGGGGTCGTCGAGGCCCGGGCCGGCCGGCGGGTTTTGCCCGCCCGGGGGGTTCTCGCCGCCCGGGGCGCTCTCGCTGTCCGGGGCCGGCCAGAAATCGGCGGCCAGGGTGGGGTCGAAGGCGATCCGGCCGTCGCCCTTAAGGCTAAAGCCCCGGTCCAGGAAGCCAAGATCCAACGAGGAGACGGAAACCGTAGCCCGGGGGGCGTCCAGGGTCAGATCGCCTTTGAGGGAATGGCCTTCCAGCGCCACTTCAGCCTTAAGCTTTAAGTCCCGGCCAATGGGGTCAAGGATTTTGTCGGGAATGGGGAGCGGGGCATCGGGGCCCAGTTGGGCCGAGAGGGTTAAGCGCAGGCCGCGCCCGTCGATTAGATCTTTTTTAAAAGTCCCGTTCTTGCCGGCTATGGTCAGTTCGGCCGAGGCGATGGACTCGAGCCTTACCGGCTCGTTTGCGGCGACCGCCTCGCCGGCCGCGGCTTCACCCGCCGCCGCCTCGCTAGCGGCCGTCTCCCCGGCGGCCGCCGGGGCCAGCTCGGGGTAAACGCCGAGCAAAGCCAAGGTGGCTTTGCCGTCCCAGCCGGAGAGGGGACCGTCGCCGTAGAGGACCAGCGACCAGGAGGGCCAGTCGGGACGGTCTATGAGGTAACTGAGCGGGCCCCCCGGCCCGTCCCGGGCGGCCAGAAGCACTTTGAGGCGATCGGGCGCGGAGTTTTGGCCTTGGATTAGATCGGCGTCCAGTTCCAGGCCCAGGTGGCGATCGTCCAGCCAGGAAGAATTCACCTTGGCGGCCAGTGAGCCGCCGATCAGGCTAAAGTCGCCGGAAAGCTTCAGGGCCCCGGAGGCGGAATCGTCGGCCTGGGGTTCCAGAAAGCGGTGGGTCATGTGCCCGGTGACGTCAAAGCGGGCCTTAAGGTCAAAGGGAAGCCTACCCCCGGCCGAATCGGGATCGTCGGGGGAGGGGACATACTCCGGGCGGCGGTCCAGGTTAAGGCCGGTAACGTTAAGGCCCTCCACCTCAATGAGCCCCTTAAAGAGGGATCCCAGTTTTAGGCGGAATTCCAAGCGATCGGCCGAGGCGAAGGGCCCGAGCCGATCCCGAAAGACAACTTTTTCGGCGGTGATTTCTTCGGGCGCCGGCCCCACGAGTCGGTCCCATTGGATCGACAAGCCGTTCTTGGCCAAGCTGTCCAGGCCTTTTTTGGCCACGTAATTAAGGCCCGAGTCGCTCCGGATCCAGACGATGGCCGCGGCCAGGACCAATATAAGGCCCAGCAGGAAGAAGGCCGTGAATTTTAGAGCCTTTCTGGCTTTTCCTTTGGCCCGTTTTGGGCGGCCAATTTTGGGGAAGCCAATCTTTGGCGAGGCCGCCGAGACCGGCTCGGCGTTTTTTTCCAGCTTTATCGTGTCCGCGTC
This sequence comes from Deltaproteobacteria bacterium, assembly GCA_031257955.1. Taxonomy (GTDB): domain Bacteria; phylum Desulfobacterota; class Desulfarculia; order Adiutricales; family Adiutricaceae; genus JAIRNQ01. Next base: position 5,422 of record JAIRNQ010000337.1, read on the forward strand.
TTCCGGGGGCATTTAACGTCCAGGGTTAGGTTGCGATCCAGGGTTATGGGTGTGCCACGGGGGCCTCGGCGGGCCCCGGCGGGCCGTCGGGACTGACCCGCGAGGGAGGTTTTTTGGTTAAAACTCAAAAACTCTGGCCAAGGCTCAGGTAAATTTGAAGCTTCGAGTCGCCCTCCCTGGGGGTGAGCGGGGTGGCCAGATCCAGCCTGAAGGGCCCGATGGGGCTAAAGTACCTAAAGCCCAGGCCGCCGCCCCAGAGAAAGTCCCGACCGATGTAAGTGGACACGTCCTCGGGGTTGTAGACCATGCCGCCGTCCACGAAGACCACGGCGCCCATGGTTTCCGACCAGCGGAATCTAAGCTCGGCCGAGGTCTCGGCCATGGTAGAGCCGCCGGCCGGTCGGCCCCGGACGTTTTTGGGGCCTATGGACTGGTACTCGTAGCCCCGCACCGACTGCCCGCCGCCGCCAAAGAAGCGCAGCGAGGAGGGCAAGCTCTCCGGGCCGCTGCCGGTAATGGTTCCGGCGGCCAGCCTCACGGCGGCCACCAGTTTGTCCCCGCCGAATAGGGATTGGTAGAAACTGAAATCGGCCCGGGCCTTGAGGAGCCTGAAGTCGTCGAAGTAGTGGCCCACGTAAGGGCTGATCAAAAACGAGGCCCGGATCCCCTTGGTCGGGTTTAGGAAATCGTCGGTGTTGTTCCAGAAAAGGGTAAAGGGAAGGCCCAGGATCCGGTATTTGGTCCGCTTAAGGATGAAGTCGTCGAGATCGCCGGCCTCCACGCTGGCCTGGAGGCGGCCCCGCAGTCGGCGGTTTATGACCCGTTCCACGCCAACGGCCAGGGAAGCCGAGGCCAAATAATAGTTTTCGGTATTTTCCCGGAGCAAATACGTTTCGGCCAAAAGGGAATACTTGGGGTTATTGAAGGCGAAGGGCCTTTGGTAAGTGACGCCCAGTTGGGCCAGATCCTCCCAGACGGGCATCTCGAAACGCAGCCTGTCTCCCCAGCCGGAGAGGTTCCGGTGTTCCCAGGAGACCGACAGGCCAGGCCCCCAGTCGGAATCGTAGTTTAGCGATCCGCTGACCGTGCGCCTGGGGCTGGCCTCCAAATCCACGGTAACCGGGTGGTTGCCGTTTTGGTCCGGGGGCTGGTCGTGGCCGACCTCCACGGATTTGAAGAGACCCGTCTGCATCAGGCTTTCCCTGAAGGCTTGGACCAAATCTTGGTTCCAGTCCTGGCCGACGACCCAGTTGATCGAGTGGCGCAGAAAACGGGGGTTTACCGTGTCGTCGCCCCGGACCAGCATCTCGCCCATCTTGACGTAGGGGCCGGGGGTTAAGACTATTTCTGAGTCGAGGGTTTTTTGGCCGGTGTCGATTGAGTATTTGCTGGCCGTGACCTCGGCCTCCGGGTAGCCTCGGTCCTTCCAGAGCCGGGTCAGGTTGGCCACCACGGCCAGCATGTCATCGGCCTTGGCCGGGGCCCCGGGCTTTAAGCCGGCGGTCACCAAATCGTTTACCGGGCAAGGGTTACCGCCCGGGGGTGGTGGGCAAAAGACCTCCCGGTCCGGCGGCAAAAGGTTTTTGGCCAGTTCCCTGGCGATGTCCTCGCCCTCCGGATCGGCCAAGGGCCCGACCGTCAGGGGCACGGCGTTGGAGATTATGACCTTGCCCGGGGCGAAGCCGTACAAGGGCCCGGGGTAAAGCTCTATCCTGGCCACGTAAGTGCCCGGCGTCGGCCCGTCGTCCAGGCGTCCCTCGGCCCTTCCCTCGTAATAGCCCCAGGAAGCCAACAAATCTTTGCCCTGATTCAACGACAGTCTGAGGCGCCTCAAAAGAGTGAGCCGAGCCTCCAACGGCCGGTCGGCCATGACCTTTATACTGGCCACTTTTTCAAAAGCCTCGACCAAACCGGCCGGTTCGGGCGGTGCGGTTACCGCTACCGTATAACTAATCTTGCCCTCGCCGAGGGCCGCGTCGCCGGAATCCGTTTCGGCCATCAGCCCCGCGGGCACGCGGGGTTGGGGAATGGGGCCCTGGGGATCGCTCGAAAGTAACCTGTCGGCTTCCTCTAGCTTTTGGTTGGTGACCATGACCTCGGGTATGTCCGGGATGATGGTCCCGCAGCCGCTCGCCGCCAGCGAGACCAAGGCCAGAAGGGCGACGAAAAACGGCGCAAGCCGCCGGCGCCGCCGGCCTTGGGCCACCGACCAAACCTCGGCTCGGGCGACCGCTCCGGTCGCCCGAAATACCCCCGCCCCGGAACCGGCCAAGGCCAGACTCCCCGTAAGGCCGGCCTTCCCTAGGCCCCGGAAAAAGTTATGGACGGTTGATAGGTAAATCGTTAGCTCCTTGACAACTTTTGGTCCCGTCGCGGCCCCAGGCGCCGGCTTTGAATCCCGCCGATCCGACTGGCCCAATATGGGGCCGGGGGCGGCGCCGCCCCTCAGGGGAGGGAATTCCGCCTAAACGTGATCGTATTATAACATAATTTGATAACGAACGGTCAAGTAACGGTTATTTAAAATAGAAATCCACGCTAAAGAACTTAATCGAGCCGACAACGAAAAGCCTTTACGCATCATTGACGGCCGCGGTCTAAACAAGCTTTTTTAAACGTGCCATTTTTCGCCTTTATCGGGGTCAGGCGGCGCTTAATGCCCAGCCTGTTTGAACGAACAAAGGGGTTTTGGGCGCCCGGACCCTTAACTAATGGGCCTTGGCTTCAAAGGCGGCAAATTTTAAGGCCAAGGCTTCAGATAGGTTCTGTTTCAGTGTCTGATTCGGACTGAGATTCTTTCTTGTACAGTTTTATTATCCGCAGTATTTGGGATTTTAAATCAGGAATATATTTAGTAATAGCAGCCCACAATACATTTTTATCAATCGTTTCATATCTGTGAACTACAATATTACGTGTAGTTTTCATTTCTCGCCAAGGAAAATCAAGATGTAATTTTATAAATTCAATAGGAAATACATTGATTAAGTTGTAAAAACCCCACTTTTTGGTACTCGTAGTTTAATAACAGTGTGAAATTAATCGGTAAAATTTCACACCTCAAACGAGTTTAGGGGTTTTTACCGATCGATCATCGTTTAAGGCGAGGCTAGTCATTGGCCCGACGAATCGCCCCTACATAAGTTAACCGACGCCGCCCAAGACCTAAACGGCGGCCCCCAGGCCATTAAAAAAGCCCAACCTTAACCAATTGGGCGCCAAACCGACTCGCCTAGCGACATCGCTTGGCATAACCTCATATCCTCTACTCAAAGATAAAAAATAGACAATTTTAAACATCTATAGGCAATTAAATTAACGGGTACTTGTCTATAAGTCTATTTTTTTAAATTTAAAGCACGGTATTAATACCCTTAGTTGATCCTTCTCATAACTATATTTATCTATACTTTAAATTCTCTAATACTTACTACAATGTTGAAATTTAAACTCAACTTATGATTTACAACTTGCTAATATAGCAAATTTTAATTAAACCAACAAGGGGAAAATCCAAAGCCCAAAGGGTGACCAATCGACCAACCCTGGCCCAAATCCCCTCCCAACCCGGCCGCGACGACCCACCCCCTATCCCGCGGTGGGCAAACTTTTGAAGGGTCGGAACCGAAAGGTGGCCGGTAAGCCAGGCGTCCGGCCGGGGGCCAAGCCATTGTGGGTGATTTTATGGAGGGTCGGCGCCGAAAGGTGGCCGGTAAGTCAGGCGTCCGGCCCTCGCCCAAGCCGTGGTGGGTATTTTTATGGCGGGTCGGAACCGAAAGGTGGCCGGTAAGCCAGGCGTCCGGCCAGGGGCCAAGCCGTGGTCGGTATTTTTTATGGAGGGTGAGAACCGAAAGATGGTGGGTAAACGGTTGGCGGGGAAACTGGAAGGTGATTCTAGCGGATAGGCTTAACGGGAGAGCTTTTGTTGAAATTTAAGTAATTGTCTAATTTAGGCCTTGAAAGATAGTCTTGGGAGGAAATGTTCGCAGCCTTATTCTCTCTATAGTTACTTTTCTAGACTAATTCTTCTTTTAAATGCGGTGGGTAGTCTTTACCGGTTAATCGAAAATGGTTGGCCAATTATCGATGGTTTTTTAGTGAAACTTGAGTAAGGAAAACGATAT
>JAIRNQ010000014.1 GCA_031257955.1 Deltaproteobacteria bacterium
ATTGATAAAAGCCAAAAATACGATTATCTGTTTGTGGATCAGGAGACGTTTGAGAAGTATCGAAAGTTAGAACATGTCAAATTTAATAAATTTAATGATCTTTTTATAATTTTCACCAAATATAGATAATTCATTTGATAATATAATAATTTATTTTTCTCTGTGTTAACTTTCAATCGGTATTAGTACAAGCGCCGCTAAGCGCGCCTGAAAAAGATTGCCTCTAAAATATAAATCTATTATTAAGTTACTAATTTACTATATATGGCTTGATTATAATTAGGTTATTCTGATTTAAGAATAGTTATGGCCCATTTAAAGGTTATGTAAAGCGGTTAAGAAGTTAATTAAAGCTATGTTTAGTGGGTATATACCCAAAAAAAGGAGCGCATACCATGTTGAAGCTGAGATTGTTTTGTCCGTTGGCGGTTTTAATTCTCGTCATTTGTGTCTTGACCGTACCCGTTTTGGCTCAAAATAGCCCAAACTTTAAGGAAGACGCGGCCGGCAACAAATTTGACCCGGCCCTTACTGGTTTAGGGGCTACCACTACCACTTTTACCGTACCCGACCCCGTTTGTCCCAATATATCCGTCAAAGCCAGATTGAGCCGGCCCACCAGAACGGGCGACGATCTTTTAGACGAGGCCCTTTCCCTTGAGCTTAGGCAGGTATCCAGGAAGGTGGCCACTGGCTTCTCTTTAGGGGCGGATAGCCTCTCTGACTGTCCAGAGCACGTCACCTTAGACGAGCCAGGCGAGGTTACGGAATTTTTCGAAGCCCACTCCCCATCGGCCGGTATCCTATCGGTACTTTTCACAAGGTTTGAATCGCTTCCCTGGGCGGCCCACCCTAACCAAGGTTATGACGTTCTTAATTACAACTTGACGAAAGGCCAAGAGCTCACCCTGGACGATCTTTTCCCGGAGGGACTGGTTACGGCGTCCTTGTGGGGTGTCGTGGCCAAAGAATGGTGTTCATTTAACGATTACAAAAAATTGCCAAGTTTTTACGGCCTTTCCGAAGACACCGATTGGTGCGCCAAACCGGACAGTATACCCCTTCCCGCCAGCCTTACTACCTACCCGATCAGCCTCAAGTCTCTGGGTAACGGTTACCTAACCAAGGATGGCCTCGTCCTCCAGCTTGGTGCCTATGAAGGTTGGAGTTACGCCGACGGTCCATCAACGCTCCTCATTAGCAAGGATACCCTGAAGAAACTTGGCGCCAAGGCTTCGATCTGGCCCCAGTAAAGGCGTCCCACGGGCCTATGCCTAGGTGGGAACGCCCGAAAAGCCAACTGAGTAATGTTTTTCGCCGGGTCAGGGTTCTAACGATCCCGGTCCCGGCGTTTTTTATGCGTGACTGACAAACGGAAGTCTTTGATTTGGCGACTCGTCTGGCTTTCGGAAGCCAGCCGAGTGGCCTTGAGTCCGGTACGTGGAGGGTCAGGAAAAAACCCACCAAAAATACTTATTTACCCTTGGGTGCCTAGTGGCCTAGCGACCAACCGATGGGGGGTAACAATTGTGTCCTCCTCCAAATCGCTGTCTCTCCCTGGGTAGGCCAAGGCCGGGGGGCCAGGAGACCGGTCGATGGAGGGTAACATTTTACAACCCTGGCAAGGGTCAGTCTGGACGGTGGGACGGCTTGCCGGTGGGTTTTGGGAAGAAATTGGATATTATACGGTTAAAGTGTATCAGAATGGTACACTTTAAATTGGTGAAATCCAGAAATAGTAACTTGAGAGATTTAGTAAGATTTGAAGCCATAATTAAGGGTTTATATTTATATATAAATGATGATGTTGATAATAATTATGTATTTAATTGTCGTATATTATTTTTATGGGTAAAAACTAATATTAAGACTAGCTATAGATGCTTATTTGTAGTAGGGACCTAGAATTTCGTATACTTATTTACACCGTGTTCGTATTAGTGCTTGCCAGGGTGACCAGGTTGGGTTCCCGGCCAGGCCAGGGATTTTTAAGTAAAGCGGGAGGCGTGGCGTTGACGGCTCTCGGGGCTGACGGTGCGGGGTTATCGACGAGGAGTTGACGGCTCTTAGAGTTGGCGTTGCGGGTGTGGGAAGGGGCGAGCGGGCGGTAAGAGGGCCTTGGTAATGTCGGGTGGAGCGGAGCTGAAGGGGACCAAAGAACCCGGGGTACCCGGAGAGCCATTATGTCTTGATGTCCGCGGGCCTGAACCGGTTCGCCTTTGGCCCGACCCGACACGGGTTTAGGTCGCCACCGGGTCGCTTTTGGTCCCGTCCCGGGACGGGTTTGGGTACCTCCGGTCAGGCTTAGGGCCCGTCCCGGGGCGGGTTTGGCCGCCCCCGGTCAGGCTTTGGGGCCGTCACGGCGCGCATTTCAACGGCCGCGAAGTTAACATTCCATAACGGGGCTAAGGGTTCGGTTGTTTTTTTGCGACTTTTCCAGGTATAATTAAATGGACGTGACCGGCAAAGGCCCTTAAGATACTTAATCGGGGAGACCGCTTTTCCGGCCAGACCGAATATAATGGGCCGCCCAGGCGGTAGACTTTTTTTGCCCAAACGGGACAAGGCCAAGCTGGCATAGCCCTTGGCTGTAGCCTAATCCGTGGCGATTTTCGCCTTAATAGGCCAAAGTTCGCTTAATGAGGCACCGTAATGCGTATAACAATTAACCGAGGAATGTTTCCACCGCATGAGATTCGCCTTTTAAAGCAAAAATCCGATGAAGGCTCGGCTTTACACCAGAACGAACTCGGAAAGATATACGCCAGTGGCCGCTTTTTTCAAAAAAAGTTAGATGAAGCCATAAAATATTTTGAACTTTCGGCGGCGCAGGACTTTCCCGAGGCCTATTACAATCTGTTCGTGGCTTACCTAAAAGATCCCGATGGCCCAAAAGACGAAATCAAAGGCCTGGAATATCTTTTCAAATCCGCCGAGTTAAAGTGCCTGATGGCCTTAAATCAGCTGGGCTACTCCTACCAACACGGTATGTACGTGAAAAAAGACTTGACCAAGGCCGTGGCCTATTTTTCCGAGGCCGCCGAAGCCGGTTTTAGCCATGCCCAGCACAACTTGGGCACCTTGTACATGACCGGGGAAGGGGTCCCCATCGACCATACCTTGGCCTTTTCCTGGTTCGAAAAGGCCGCCAACCAGGGCTTGCCCATGTCCATGTTTAACCTTGGGGAGCTTTATTATTACGGCTGGGGTTGTGACCCCGACGTTGACAAAGCCATCGAACTCTTCACCAAGGCCAGCAATCAAGGCCACCCCATGGCCCTATACGTATTGGGCACGATTTATTTCGAGGGCGCGGGAGTCACGGAAGATAAGGAAAAAGGCTTGAATTATTACATTCTGGCGGCGGATCGCGGAAGCGGCGAGGCCTGCTTTGCCTTGGCCTCAATTTTCGAAAACGGCTTACACGCGCCAAAAGATATGGCCAAAGCCTTGAGCTATTACACCAGGGCCGCCAGATGCGGTTTCTCTGAGGCCCTCGACCATATTGAGAGGCTTAAGAATGCCACCGAGGCCGCCGATCGCGAGCAAAAGCCGACCAAACCCTTGCTGCATTAACCCTTTGCCTGGCCTTTCGGACATGGCGAAGGGCGCGGCGTATTGGTTTAACCGACCCTAAGGCACCCCGGCGCCTAGTCCCTAAAAGCCGAGACCCCGAACTCAGCCGCCAATCTACACCAAAGAAATCATTCTCTCACGCAAGCCATACCCTTTTCATGAGCCGGCTCTGAATTCATCGGGAATTCAGAGACGAGACTGTGTTTTTTTCCCGTATAATCTCATAAACACAGGTGGGAACCATGGAAACAGAATACCCAGTTGACGAAAAACTCTTAAACGCCTTTCATCTCATGTACGACTGTTATCCGGAACCGGTCCAGCTGGCCCATGTTTCCCGGACCATCTTGGCCGTCAATCCGGCCGGCTTGGCCGCCGGCAAGGCGGTCGGGCTGAAGTGCTCCAAAATTGGCCCGCCCGAGGGACACAGAGGCTGCCTGGCCACCCATGCGGTCAAGGAACTAAAAGCGAAATGGCGACAGGTTGACGCAACCGCTACCTTGGGCCGAAAATTCGTGACCTTCTGGCTACCCCTTGAGGGTTACCCGAATTATTACGTTCACTTTTCTTGCGGCTCCAAAATTGATTACGGCGAGAAAAAACCTGACTGAAGTTCTTGACGTTGGCCGTGCGCCCAAGCGGGTTCCCAAAATGGCGCCCACCGGACTGATAACCGGTACCGGCCAGGCTGGCCACCAACCCAACCGGTAAAGCTTTCTGACGGTTAGGATGGGAAAACATGCCCCTCCTTCGCTTCCCGCCCGGTGCCCGGTTCGACATCGCCACGGTTAGACCAAAATGGGCGCTTGTCGGGCCCAAGTGGCTAGGGCCGCGCCAATAGGGTTGTTAAACAAAAAGGGGAGCGATCGGACAGAGCGCCGATTTCTCCCCTTTTCGCATGTACAAATGCATAGTTTAAGGTAGTAAATTTATATCATAAGGTATAATTAAATTGCGTCTAAATCAATTAAAAATTTAGAATTGTTTAATAGTGTATAAAGATAAATTAAATAACTATATAATTATTATATTTGGTTTCTTGACTCTAAATGTTGCTTTAATCGTAATAATTGTGCTGAGCTGACAAAGGTCTTTACTGTGGAAGGCGTTGTCCAATTTGGGTTTAACACCCTACTTTTATGTTGGTTAGAATTAGTATTTTCTCTAAATACCATGTTATAGCCATAATTAGAATCAATATTTTTATCTATATATTCCTCTTTATTAGGCTTTTTATCTGTTTTTTTGAAATCGGGATAATATGTATAGTCATACATTTGTATCCCTAAAATTTTAAAGAGTTTTCTGTATTTATTCTCAAAATCATCTAAAACTTTTGAGTCAGATTTAAAAATTGTATCTTGTTTATCATAAAAACTATCGTTAAATGTCTTATATTTACAAAAAATTGTATCGTTAAAAGTTTTTAGTTCTTTAATTGCGGATAATCTTAATTCTTCATGATCAACGGTAGTTGTATTGCTCAATAGCTTTAAATATTTATTAAAATAAGGTTGCTTATTCAACATATAATAATTTTTATTCTCATTATATGTAGATAGATCTCCCATCATAAGGCACATCCAGTTAGAGAAAAATGAAAGAGTTAAAAGGGTGAATTTTAATCAGAATTACGATGCGTTCATAGCATGTAAATTCTGCCAGAGGCAAATTAGGGCTGCGCATGGAGGAATTTTGCTTGAGGCGAGCGTTTTAGCCGAGAGTAAGCTGGAACGGCAGCGCGACTAGCCGGAATGGTGTTCTTCCGAGGCATACTCAGGCGTATTAAAGATAATTTATACTTACTGAAAAATAATCATGGTGTCTCGCCTTGTCAAGTGCTTTTTTTAAGCGAGGGGGATTTTTTTTCGTCTTTGGTTTATCCTTCGCCGAACTCTGGAATGCTAAAGACGGTATGGGCCATAGGCATGGTTGCTGGGCCCTGGGGGGCGCCCCACTGGAAAGCTAAAGACGGAATGGGCGATAGGCATGGTTGTGGGGCCTTGGGGGTGCCCCATTGGTCGAGCTTGGCGGGCCAGTCGCCGCCGAGGGGAAAAAAGGTGGTGAGGGTAATTGTCGCAACTTGGCAATTTTGGGCGGACGGGTCCGGGGGTTCCGGCGATGGGTTTTTGTGGGGCCCAAGCGCCTGGCCAAGGATAGGCGCTTGGGTTAGGGAGTGGGGGAGGAGCGGGCGAATCGGGAGCGGTTAGCCCAGGGCGGCGTAGGCGCCGACGAAGTCGGCAGAGTTGACGGCCCCGGCTTTGAAGGATTTGACGGCCTCTTCGTGAAGTAGTTCCAGGGCTTCGGCTTTGAGGGCGAGGTATCGGGGATCGCCGCGGAGGCTTTCGTCGCGGGGCCGGGGAAGGTTAATGTCCAGGATTTTTTTGATTTGGCCGGGACGGTTGGTGACTATGGCCAAGCGATCGGCGATGAGGAGACCTTCGTCCAGCTCGGAGGTCACGAAAACTTGGGTGCTCTTGTGGCGCTCGAAAAGCTCCAAGTAGTAATCGCGCATGAGGCTTCTGGTCATGGCGTCAAGCCCCCTGAAGGGTTCGTCCAGAAGCATGACCTTGGGCCGGTTAACCAGGGCCCTCACCAGCTCGGCCCGGCGCTGCATGCCCCCGGAAAGCTGGGAGGGATACTTGTCCCGAAACTCGTCCAGGCCAACGGTCCTGAGGAGGTTCATGATGACCTCCCCAAGTTTTTCGCCCTTAAGCTCCTTGCGGATTTTGGGACCGTAGGCCACGTTTTCGAAGGTGGTCAGCCAGGGGAAGAGGGCGGTTTCCTGGAAGACGACCAGGCGGTCCGGGCCGGCCCCGGTCACGGGCAGTCGGTCGATGGTAATCCGTCCGCCGCTTGGCTTCTCGTAACCGGCCAAGAGATTGATCAGGGCGGATTTGCCGCAGCCCGAGGGGCCCATGATGGCCGTGACCCGGCCTTCGGGTATGGAGAGGGTAAGATCCTTAATGACTTCCCTGATCCCCGTTTTAGTTTCGTAGTATTTGCTCAGGGATTCCACTTCCATCCTCCCGACGCTTTCGGAAGAGTCGGAGGTCCCCGGGGTCGAAGCGAGACCGGTCGAAACGGGGCCGGTCGATCCGGCCGTTTGGCCTGGCCCACCCGTTACGGGGGGTAAGGCGGATTGGCGATCGTCGGCGAAAACGTCGTATCTCATGGCCATCTCCTAGCGGCTCTCCAGCCAGGGCGTAAAAATCAGGCCGATTCGGCGAATGAGCCCGGAAGAGAGGTAACCGGCCAAGCCAATGCTGAGCATGCCCACCACGATCATCGGAAATTCTCCGGCCACGTAGCCTCGCCAGGTGAGGTAGCCAAGGCCGGTATTGGTGGCGATCATTTCGGCGGCCACCACCACGCACCAGGTGATGCCCATGCCCACGGTCATGCCCACAAGAACGCTGGGGAGACTGGCCGGGAGCATTACGTGCCAGAAGATGTCGCTTTTGCCGGCGCCCAGCGAAGAGGCGGCCCGTAAGTAGCGCTCGTCTATGGCGGCTATGCCTTCCACGATGTTTAACACCACGGTGAAAAAGGCCCCCAGGAAGGTGACGAAGATCATGCTCATCTCGGCCGAGGGCCAGAAAATCACCGACACCGGGACCCAGGCCAGGGGCGGCACGGGCCTCATGAGCTCAATCAGGGGAAAGATAATCTCCCTGGCCTTTCGGGAGAAGCCGAGGAGAAGGCCCAACGGGACCCCCAGCAGCTGGGCGATGGCGAAGCCGGTCAGGATCCTGACCATGCTACTCCCCCAGGAGTGCCAATAGTAGGCCTCGGTGATTTGATCGGCCAGACAGCGCAGCACTTCCGTCGGGGAGGGCACGGTCCCCAGAACCGGCACCTTGAATCGGGCGCACAGCTCCCAGATTATGAAGAAACCGGCTATCGATATTACGCCCCTTCTAAGGGTTTTGGAGCGGACGGTCTTGGCGATTTTCTTTAGTTGGCGATTTATTGCGAGCCGAATCATGGCTTCCTCCCTGGCCGGCCTTGGGCCGGCCTTGGGCTGGCGGCGGGCTGCTCGGCGTTGGTCGGGCTATATTGGAGAGGCGGGGTTTCCCGCACCTCCCACGGGCCGGCCTTGGGTTGGTCGGCGTTGGTCGGGCTATATTGGGTGGGCGGGGCTACCCGAGTCTCCCACTGGCCGGCCTTGGCCGGGCGGGGGGACTCACATCTCCCGCTCGCCGGCGGTGAAGGCTTTTAGGGCTTCCTCCCGGACCGCCTCTTGGCACTCCTGCCGCAAGGCCTGGTATTGGGGCGAGGCCAGAAGCTTGTAGTTTCGGGGCCTGGGCAGATCGACTTCCAGGACTTTTTTGATGGCCGCTGGCCGGGTGGTCATGACGTAGACTTTGGAGGCCAGGAATATGGCCTCGTCGAGGTCGTGGGTAATAAAAAACACTGTCGGTTTGGTGCGATCGTAGACCTCGAGGAGAAACTGGTGGGCCATGGTTTTGGTCAGGGCGTCCATGGCCCGGAACGGCTCGTCCAGGAGAAGGACCTTGGGGCGGTTCATCATGGCTCGGGCTATTTCCGCCCTGCGGCGCATGCCAGAACTGACCCGGCCGGGGTAATCGGAGGCGATCCCGGAAAGGCCCATGGTCTCAAGCATATCGAGTGCCTCTTTCTTGGCCTGGTCCGGGGCCAGCCGGCCTTGGGCCAGGGGCCCGAAGGTAACGTTTTCCAGTATGGTCATCCAGGGAAAGAGGGCCCCGTTTTGGAAGACGACAATGCGATCGGCGCCGGGTTTGGCCGGTTTGCCGGGGCTGGAGAGTTCTTCCCCGTCCAGGAGGATCGTCCCGCCCGTAAGATCGTGAAAGCCGGCTATGGCGTTTAAGAGAGTGGTTTTGCCGCAACCGGACGGGCCGACCAGAACGCAGAACTCCCCCGGGCCGATTTCCATCGAGCAACCGTCGAGGGCGACTATGGCCGCCTCGTCGGGGTTATAGATTTTTGTCGCGCCCCGAACGCTTATGGCCCCTAAGCCCATGGTAAGGCCCCCGATTCCGTCAATTCCGCCGGCCGGCCAAGGCTAACCCCGGCCGGCCAAGTGTTTAAGATAATGCCCATTACAAGCAACCTTTAGAAGGAAACATTGGAGTTGGCTAGGCTTCCTTGACCTTCCACTTGATTAGAAAGTTCCCCACCAGCCTGATGGCTAGGCTGCTGAGGGACCCGACCACGCCCAGGGTAAACATGGCGATGATAATTACCGGGTATTGGACCAGAATGTAGCTGTCCCAGATCAAGTAGCCCAGACCGTATTCGCCGGCCAGCATTTCCCCGGCCACCAGGGAAAACCAGGCGTAGCCCATGCTGATCTGCAGGCCGGTAAAGACGAAGGGCATGGCGCCCGGCCAGACGATTTTCCGAAAAAGTTGGCTCTCCGAGGCCCCCAGGCAGGCGGCGGCCCTAAAGTAGCCACGGTCTATGGACTTGACGCCCAGCCAGGAGTTTAGGAGGGTGGCGAAAAAACTCCCCAGGAAAGTGAGAAACACGATCGAGGTCTCCCGGCCCGGCCACATAAGAATGGCCAAGGGGACCCAGGCCAACATGGGTATGGGCCTTAGGAGCTCCAGCACCGGAAAGGTGTAATCGCAGAAGGTTTTCTTCCAACCCATCAGTAGGCCCAAGGGGACGCCCAGGCCGGTGGCCAACACGAAGGCCAGAAACACGCGCAAACAACTAAGCCCGATGTGTTTGTAATACTCGACAGTGAAGAGGGAGATGCCGTAAGTGGGCTCTCTGGAAAACCATTCTCCGATGGTTTCCAATGGGCCAGGGAGTTTCGAGAAGAGGGGAACCTTCAAGACCGTGGTTAAGAGATGCCAGAGGACCAGAAAGCCCAATATACCGGAGAGATTTAACCACGGGGCGGTGCCGGTTAGCCATTTGGCCAAGGGGCCTTTAACTCGGAAGGGGATCTGGGGCTCGGTCAGCGGGACTTCGGCCAGGGGCAAGCTTTTTCCGGCAGGGAGGATGTCGGATGGGTTGTCGGTCATCGGCGTCACCAAAAACGGCTAAACGGAAGTATTCAGACCCGACCGCCAAGGCCCCATAAACGGGTCCAGGAGGCCCTAGGAGACAAGTTTCGATCAGGGTGGCTAGGGGAGTATAGCCTGGAGGCCAAAATAGCGTGTTGGGCCTCTGGGCAAGTTCTGGGGCTAAAGCCCCGCCCAAGCCGGCGGACGGGCCCGCGGGCGGGCCCGTCCGCGCCCGGGGATTATTTAAACGGGCTGTCTTCGGGTTTGGCCCCGTAGATATAGCCCAAGGTAGCCTTGTCGTCCACCGGGGTGTAGCCGGCTTCCTTAAAGACTTCCCTGGCCAGCGAATCGTCCACCACCCAGTCTTTGAGCTGGGGGACGGCGATAACTTTTTCCTCGTAAAGGAAGGGAGCGACGCTGGCGATGTTCTCTTTCTCCAGTTTATTGAAATAAAAGGATTTCCACTCCCTGACCGGGTCTTTTCTGTCAACAGGCACTTGGCCATATATTGAGTACCAGAGGATGTTTTTGTCGATCCCGGTCGCATACTTGGCAACCATTTCGATAACTTCTTTCTGGTTTTTGGGATCCAAGACAAAACGCTGGGCCTCCAGTTCGGAACGGACGTAACCCTTGGCCGCTTCCGGGTGGTTCTGGATAAAGTCGTTGCGCAGGACCAGTATGCCCAGATCGTAGTTGTCGGCGGCGCTCCCGTCGGCGGCTATGCGCACGTAACCCTCGCCAACGTTGTCGGCTATCCTGGATACGGTAGGCTCCCAAGCCGAGGCGGCGTCAAGCTTGCCGGTCCTAAAGTTGGTGGCGATGACTTCGATGGACTGGTTCAGATACTCCTTGGGTTTGACGTTGTATTTGTTGAAGAAGCGGCGCAGGTATTGGTCAGAGGCGCTTCCCTTCGGGGCGGCGATGGTCTTGCCGTCCAACCAGCGGGCCAGTTCCTCGACGCTTTTAAATTCCGGGGCGTCCTTGCGAACCAATACCAGCGAGCAGCGTGTGCCGTCGCTCATGCCCAGGGAAGCCACGATCTTAATCTCGGCCTGATCGTCCTTGGAGGCTAGGATGGTGGCCGGCATGATGCTCATGTAACCGGCCACGGCTTTGCCGGCCAACATGTTATTGGCCACGATGGTCCCCTGGAGGGCCGGGCTAAATTCAAGCTCGGTCCCTTCGGGCATATACTTCTTCCAGAGCCCCAGCTCGGCGTTGACGGCCACCGGGTAGCTAATGGTGTCATAGGGTTGGAAGCCGATGGTGAACGACTCGGCCGAAACTGGGCCGGCCTGGGCGAAAGACACGGCCAGCGTCAGGACTAGAAGGTAAACGCGTTTCATGGAATCCTCGGGAAAAAAGGCCTGAGATTAGTCAGGGAGTAATTAAATAAAAGATGAACGACAAATGAAATGGCGATATATTTATGGCGTATCGCAACGAAACGGTTTTTTGTAGCGCTTAGGCTAGGCCCCAAAAAAAAGAAAAAGGCCAGGAAACCTTTGGTTTCCTGGCCTTCGGTGTTTCGATGGGCCGGAGAAAAAAAGCTGTGTAAATGGTCGTGGGGACTTGGGTTAGGCCCGGGCCATAATCGGACAAGATCCAGGTAAGCCCTGGCCGGGGACGGCCTTGGATGGTCGTTCGGTAGGTCCAAACCGTCCCTTGGAAGTTAATATAATTAAACGGTCTTTATAATAACCAAGTTACCGGAGTTTTGTCAAATTTTTTGGCGGGGGGGGCGGGCAGGCGCGGCGGGTTGGGGGTGTTGTCGGCCAGGGGGCAGCGGCCAGTCAGGCCGTTGATTGGCGCGACTGGGCGGCCTCAGCCCAGGTTGCGGCGGAAGAGCCAGCCGGAGAAGGTCATGGAGGCGACGCCGATGGCCAACAGGGGCCAAGCGTTAAGCCAAACTTCATGGGCCGGCATGTTTTTCAGGAAGACGCCGTTTAGGATGATCAGGGCATGCTTTAAGGGGTTTAAGATAACGGCTTGCTGAAGCCAGGCGGGCATGTTTTCGATCGGGGCGGCGAAGCCTGAGAGGGCGACCGAGGGGACCATGAACATGAAGACCCCGACGATGGCTTGCTGCTGGTTTTTGACGATGGAGGAGACAAAAAAACCAAAGCCGATGATGGAGAATGAAAAGAGAAGCACCCCGGTCATTAGAAGGAGAAGGGATCCGCGCATGGGAACGCCGTAGATAAGGCGGCCCAAGCAGTATATTAGCATTGACTCAAAAACGGCAACAGACATGGCCGGAATGAGTTTCCCGATGATGATTTCGGCCGGGGTGAAGGGGGAGACCAGAAGCTGCTCGAAGGTCCCCAATTCCTTTTCCCGGGCCAGGGACATGGCCGAGATGTTTAGGGTGGTAATCAGAGTGATAATGGCCATGAGGGAGGGGATGATGGTCCAGACGTAGAACAGATCCGGGTTAAACCAGTGGCGGACGGAGACTTCCATGTCCAGTCCGGCGGACAAGGCCCCGCTTTGGCCGGAGGCCAAGGCGGAACTTGAGCCGGAGGCGGTGGCGGAGCTTTGGTCCTGGGCGGAGGCCGCCAGGCCGGAAGCGGCCAGGGCTGAAGCCGTTGAGGCGGAAGCCGTGGGGGCTGGGGCCGAGCTAACTTCGAGGGAATAATCCTGGACGATCTCGGTCAGGTAGGCGGTGACTATCTGGACGGCGTTGGAGCGCCGCCCGTCGGAGAGTACCTGGAGGCTGGCCCCCTTTCGGTTTTCGATGTCGGCGGAAAAGTCTTGGGGGAAGGTTATGCCCAGCAAGGCCTCTTGATTGTCTATGACTCGGCTAAGTTTTTGGGGGCTGTCGGTCAGGATGATATCGGAGAAGTAATCGGATCCGGCTATCCGCGAGGTGAGCTCGTGGCCGTGAATGCCCATGTCCCGGTTTAGTATGACCACCGTGACGTTTTTAACCTCCAGGGTCACAGAATAGGCGAAGAGCAGAAGTTGCAAAATCGGAGGCACGATAAGGACGGAGCGGGCCCTAGGATCCCTCAACAGTATCAAGAGTTCCTTAACGATCAACGTTCTGATTCTTCCGATTACCGTCAAAATGGCCATGGTCGCGCCAATTGGGCCCTCCCGGGAGGGCCCCGGGCCGTTTGGGACTGGCCTAGGCCAGTGTTTTGTCGGTCTTCCTAGCCGTGATCAGAAAAAAGGCCAGCCCGAGAATGGCCAAGTTGGCGCTGGAATGCAAGAATATCGGCCAGACGTTGCCGGTCAGGAACACGGTTTTGAGGGCGTCCACGAAATAGCGGGCCGGGACCAGTCTGGTGATGGCCTGGAGGACCTCGGGCATGGAAGTGATCTCGAAGATCACTCCGGAAAGCAGAAACGAAGGGAGAAAGCCACTGATTAGGGCAAGTTCGGCAGCCAGGAATTGGTTTTTCGTGAGGGTCGAGATTAAAAGGCCTTGGCCCAGGGCGGTTATAAGGAAGAGCGAACCGATGCCCATGAAGACCGGGAAGCTACCCCGGAAGGGCACGCCGTACCAGAAAATAGTGATCGCCCAGCACAGAAGCATGGAAATAATGGCCAAAACGAAGTAGGTGAAGAGCTTGGCCGTGATGATTTGGTAAATGCCGGCCGGGGTGGCCATGAGGCTTTCCATGGTCCCCCGTTCCCATTCCTTGGCGATGACCAGGGCGGTCAGGATAACCCCGGTGATGGTCAATATGACGGAAATGGATCCGGGGAGAAGGTAATGGGAGCTTATGAGGGCCGGGTTGTACCAGGATCTTGACTCCAGGGTAATGGGCTGAAAAGCCGGAAGGCCCCGTTCGGCCAAAAGCCCTTGCCGCCAGTTGAGTAGGGCCATCAGGGCGTAGGCCCTGACCAGGGTGGCCGTGTTGCCGTCGGATCCGTCGGTGACCAATAAAATGGTGGCCTTTTGCCCTGACAAGAGGCAACGGCTGAAGTCGGCGGGTACGACTATCAAGCCTTTTAGACGCGAGGCGGTAATTTCGTCTTGGAACTGCCTGACGTCTCGACCCGATTCCACCTCGAAGTACTTGGAGTTGCGAAAAGCCGCCAGAAGGGAGACGGCCTGGGGTTCGTCGCCCTCCACCACCACGCCGATCTTAAAACTCCCCACGTCCAGGTTTACCCCGTAGCCGAAGATGAACATCAAAACCAACGGCAGGAGCAAAGTCATGAAGATGGTGGCCGGATCCCTCCCGACTTGAAGAAATTCTTTTTTGATTAAAGCCTTTAAAATACGCATGGGGTGCTGTCGCCAGGGACGATGGGGTTATTTGTCGGCCAATTTCGCTCCCGCCTGTCTGTTTTTAGTCCGCCTGGCCTATTTTGGCCCGCCGAACTCATGGATATTCTAGCCAGTGGCCTAAACCCGGCCTAGGTCACGAGGTGCAGATCGCTTCGGCGGATGAGCTCAATGAAGGCGTCTTCCATGGTCGGATCCTCTAGGGTCTCGGACTTGGCCATGGCCTTCAGTTCGTCCGGGCTGCCCGAGGCCACGTTCCGGCCCCGAAAGATGAGGGCGATAAAGTCGCAGTATTCCGCCTCTTCCATGAAGTGGGTGGTGATCATGACGGTCACGCCCTTTATGGCCAGGTGGTTGATGTGAAGCCAAAACTCGCGCCTGGTCAGGGGGTCGACCCCGGAGGTGGGCTCGTCCAAAAATAGAACGTCAGGTTGGTGCATGACGGCGCAGGCCAGGGCCAGCCGCTGTTTTATGCCCAGGGGCAATATCCCGGCGTTTGAGCGCATGTAGGGAGTAAGGTCGAAGACCTCCTCCATGAGGTCCACCCGTTCCTTCTGAACCGCCCCGAAGAGGCCGTAGGCCCCGGCAAAGAACGAAAGGTTTTGCTCGACGCTTAGCTGGTCGTAGAGGGAGAACTTTTGGGCCATGTAACCCAGATGGCTCCGGGCCTGTGTGGGTCGGCTGGCCAAACTGTTTCCGGCGATCCAGGCCTCCCCAGAGGTTGGCCGGATTAACCCGCACATCATCTTGAAGGTGGTCGATTTGCCGGCCCCGTTGGGTCCCAAGAGACCAAATATCTGGCCCCGCTTGATTTGGAAGGAGTTGTCTTCCACGGCCGTAAAATCGCCGAAGCGTTTGGTCAGGCCCGAGGCCTCGACCACCAAAGCCCCGTCGTTGGGCTTGTCGGCCATGCGCTTGGCCAGGGCGGACTCGCCCATGGTAGGGCCGCCCAAAAGATCGATGAAGGCGTCCTCGAAGGCCGGCTTTTGTTTTTCCCAGTTCCCGAGCCCGGCCGGCGGGCCTTGGCCTCTTTTGGCCACCACTTTTATCTCGCCGCCCTGGACCAGCCCGTCCATGACCGAGCCCTCACGCAGGAGGCCCATCAGGGTCTCCCGGCGCCGGCTGCCCGTAAGCCCCCGGAGGACAAAGGAGCGATCTTTCACCCTAGCCAAGGCCTCTTCCGGCGGTCCGGAGTAGAGGTTACGGCCCTGGTGGAGGAGGATCACCCGGGAGCATTTTTCGGCCTCGTCCAGATATGACGTTCCCCAGACCACGGTCAGCCCGTCCCGGGCCAGCTGGGTGACCATCCGCCACAGTTCCCGGCGGGAGATGGGATCGACCCCCACGCTGGGCTCATCCAGAAGCAGTAGATCCGGGGTGGCGATTAAAACGCAGGCCAGACCAAGCTTTTGTTTCATGCCGCCCGAAAGACGCCCAGCTAGTCGATCTTGGAAGCGGTCCAAGTCGGTAAAGGCCAAAAGTTCGGCAAAACGGGCCGCCCTTTCTGATTTAGCCGTTCCCCTAAGATCGGCATAGAGGTTCATGTTTTCCAGTACGGTCAGATCTTCGTAAAGGCCGAACTTTTGGGGCATGTAGCCGCTGATGGCTTGAATCTTGGCCGCCTGCTTGCGGCTGTCGAAGCCGCTTACGGTGATCGTTCCCCGGTCAGGGCTTAGGAGGCCAATCAGGAGGCGCATGAGGGTGGTCTTGCCCGAGCCGTCGGGCCCGACCAGCCCGACAGTTTGGCCCCGCTCCATTTTGACGTCCAAATTGTCCAGGGCCGGCTTGGTGCCGCCCTTAAAGACCTTGGTCAGCCCGGCGACGTTTATGAACGGCCCTTCGCTCAAATGGCCCCGTCCCCCGTCACCGGGGCCGGGGCCGGGACGTCGGCCGCTCCGGGGGAAGTACTCACGGTCTGGCTCGAGGCCGGACTCGGGGACGAGCTAGGGGCCGAGCTAACGGCCGGATTTGGGGCCGGACTCGCCACCGTTTTGGCCGGCCGGCCGGCGGTGGCGTTGGCCAACTCTTCCACGGTCACCGGCATGCCTTGACGGAGGCCCAGGTCGGGGTTTTCGACGGCTACGCGCAGTCGGTAAACCAGGCTGGTCCGCAGTCCCGGGGTTTCGACCGTTTTGGGGGTGAACTCGGCTTTGGGGGAGATGAAGCCGATTTGGCCCAGGTAGTCGCCGCCCGAGTCGGTTTTGATCTTGACCTTGAGGCCGGCGTGGACCCGGCCCAGATCGGGTTCCTCAACGTAGGCCCTGACCCAAACGGGACTGTCGAGGCTAATGGCGTAAACGGCTTGTCCGGCGGCCACCACCGCCCCGGGCTCCAGGACCCGGGTCAGGACCGTCCCAACGCTGGGGCTGGACAGCTTTGAATCCAGTAGGTTGGTCTGGGCTTGCTCGACCAGGGCTTGGGCCGTGTCCACCTTGGCCATGACCTCGTCCCTTAAGGCCAGCGTGTCGTCGTAATCGCTTTGGGATACGGATTTGTTCTTGAGGAGCGAGGAGAGACGCTCGAATTTTTTTTCGGCGTTAATCAGGGCCGCTTGGGCCTCGCGCAGCTGGGCCTTTCGGACGGCCAACTCGTCCTCGAAGGGCTTTTGGTCCAGCTCGGCTATGATGGTACCGGTTTCGACCCGATCGCCTTCCTCCAAAACCATGCCCGAGAGGCGCCCCGGGACTCTGAAAGACAAGGTGAGTTCCCGGATGTCCACGTTCCCGTATAGAACCAAAGGCCGCCCGCCCCGCTCGGAGGCCGCCCGATGGTCGCGCCAGCGGAGGACGCCCACTACCAGCCCCAGGATCAAAAGAACGATTATGACTTTGGCTTTCATGGTTACTTACAGCGACAATACTAAAAAACGGAATAGTTATCAGTAATTAGGTACAGTTTTTGTGGCGAGAGACTAAATGCTGGGAAACGATAAAGACCTATCTTTGATGCTAATACATTAACATAATCAACTACTTGACGTCAAGGAAAATATAAGAAAATCACCCAGTACAAAAGCGTCAATTTTTTTTCAAACCGGCCTGAAATTTGAGAGTATTGGCATCAATTTTGCGATCAACCCGGCCCCTAACCGTTTATTCCAGACCGACACGGCAGGGATTTTTTCAGGAGGGCTCATGAGCGCGTCCTCTAAATAATGGCCGCGGCGATTGGGTAATTTAACGGTTGGCTCGATACTTTCTTTCTGTGACTCACTGACGTTTGAGTAGCTCGGTATTGGCTCAAGAAAAGTGATTCCAAGCTTTCGCATACTCGACAGAATTTCAGCTCAATTTGTTTGACCTAAACCTTGGTCCTTGACATCATTCGTTTTTTTTTGCTATAACGTAGTTTCGAGTTAAGATATCCTGATCTTCGGACCTCCGAAGTTGTGATTTTAGACTTGACTTTATGGAGAAAACCATGAGCGAAACCAATGCAAACAGTTTTCCAAAAATGACTAAACCTGCTCCTGTTCACGATAATGATAAGGATCTCCAATCTTCCTTATCTGAAGACACTTCTAGCGACAAGGCTATCCCATCTTCCTTATCTGAAGACACTACTAGCGACAAGGATATCCCATCTTCCTTATCTGATGACACTTCTAGCGACAAGGATATCCCATATTCTTTATCTGATGACACTTCTAGCGACAAGTATATCCCATCTTCCTTATCTGATGACACTTCTAGCGATAAGGATATCCCATCTTCTTTATCCGAAGAAACTTCTTCTCTCGGCAATCCTTTGATTGTTTCAAATCCCAATGAGATTAAGATTTCTGATGAAATCGTATCAATCGACATTAACAAGATCGAACCAGATCCTGGGCAACCTAGAAAACTATTTGACCCTGAAACTTTGAAAGATTTAGCCTATTCGATTGACAAAAATTCTTTGCACATTCCATTATTTGTTCGTGAAAATGAGCAAAAGCACGGTTTTTATATAATCGTTGATGGTGAAAGACGCTGGAGAGCTTGTAAAGAACTTAACCTCACTGAAATTCAATGTCGGTTAGTCTGGTCTAACGTTGACGGCTATCAAATTGTAGCTTTAACACAGAATTTACATCGTGAAGATCTCTTACCTATTGAGAAAGCCAACGCTTTTGCCAACCTCCTTGATAGATTGAAGGTCTCTGATGAGAAAGCTAAACAGAAGGAGCTGATGAAAATCGTCAACCTTTCCGAAAACTATATCTCTGAGATACTCAAAATCAATACGCTTCCAGATCTGATCAAAGAGGAAGCATTAAAATCAAAAGAATGGTCCATCCATAAGCTTTTACAGTTAGCCAAGATCAAAAATGGCGAAACCAGAATGAAAAAATTCGAGGAGACTAAAGCTTCCATCAACAATAAAGGAAAAAAGCTTGGCAAGGCGAAACAATCTGAAAACTCCAAACAGGACAAAAAAATAATTAATCTTGTTTCCCGAGCCAAGTCTTTCGAAAATCATCTTAATAAGTTTAACACAATTGCGCTTACCGATTCTCAAAAAGAAGAGATCAAGCCTAAATTGTTAGTTATTCAAGAATTGATTGCTAAAATTTTGTCTTGATTATTTTTCTTGTAAATTTACAGGTTATCCTGTATAATCAAAGTGATGGTTGCGAGTGGAAGCTTTAGTGTTCCTGACGGCTTGAATAGTCTAGAAAGTGACGGTTAAGTTGTCCAAGCGTTGCCGATAACGCTGTCTTGCGCAACATCAACATTGACAACAAATTTATGGGCTGATGAATCTAAATACTAACTTTTTTCCCCTACCAGTAATTTTTAGAGTTGAAATGAGGTCGCATATTGGACAATATTTCCGACAAAAATTGGACAAATTAAGTCGTCTATTATTGGACATTATGACCCGTCCGTAACATTTAGCAACACCCAGCGTTTATCTTGATACTTCAATTTTCGGTTATTACTATGATGTAAATTCTATATTTCATCTAGAGACTAGAAAGTTAGTCATTGCTATCGCTTATGGACACTTTTATTCTTGCACTTATGGATTTTTTAATGATAATTATTCTAGTCGAATGATCGGGTGCTTAGAAATCAAATCGTCGCTTATTCACATAAAACGAACTAGCGCTTTCGTTGTCACGTCAAAACTGAAGGTTCAGCTTTGAACATGATTTGTAAACTTTGCTAATTCACTGTAAAAAGGGGGTTAACATGTCGAATTTTAAAAAAAAATCTCTAAAAGAAATTGGAGATGAAATTACGGATATGGAAACTGCGTTAGCAGGTATTTGCCTTATGATAGGTTATACTTTAAATTAAAAAATATTAGAAGAGGAAAAAGACAATCCTGATTTTAATAAAATTCGTCTATTAAATGCCGGATTAGATACTTATTTCTTTGAAAAAAAAATTAATATATTCTGGTAATAAAGATATGGTTAATAAAGTGCTGGATATTTATAGTCCAATACTTTTAAATAGAGCTCAAAATGAAAGATAAATATAAATTGCCTCAATCATTGCACGAAAAAATATTTAAAGACATATTAATTAGAAAGTTAAATGCATTAACAAATGTTCAAGCACCTAAAATTGTAATAATTGGAGGTCAACTAGGTTCGGGGAAGTCTAAAATATTCGATTATGCCCAAAGTGAAATATTCAACAATGATAATGTAGCGCAGGTAAATGGCGATGATTATCGAATGTATCACCCATGCGCGAGCGAAATTTTCGCTCTATATGACAAACAATTTTCCGAATTAACCGATCCTGACGTACGCTTATGGACTTCTCGTCTTCTGGAAGAGCTTGTAATTTCCAGGCGTAATATTATATTTGAGACCACCATGAGAAATAAAGAGCCTTTAGCTTCTAGGGTGCATAGAATTGGAATTTTATTAGGCATTTGATTTTTAATATAGTATGATAGTAAAATAGGAAGCAGGCCCTTGAATTATCCTTGAGGTTACTATCATGGACATAGATGCGAAAAAAAAGCTGAAAGCTGAGTTCGACAAAGTCATAGTTGAATTGATGGATCTTTACATTGATTTTACTCAACAAGTAGAGATGATTAAATCTCAAGACAAAAATAAGATTCTATCTATTGATAAAATAGATCAACTATATTCTAATTATAAAAAAGATGTTGATTTAAAAGTAAACAATAGTAAACTATTATATCTTAAATTTATTATTGAAAATAATATACCATTTACAAAAGATTAAAATATCGTCTTACAGGTATGACAACATCATTAAACCATAGCCCGCTTTTATATTTACATCGTAATGTTGACATTGTAAGCGTTCACGTATCCGTTTACGGAAATTCTCCCAACCTCCTTCGTCTTACCCATCGAATGTCCATTTCCCACAAGCGATACAGCCCAGTTAGATATCACCCCAGACGCGTGCTGAAAAGTTTGAAAACTTGGAAGGAACTGGGGGAACTAACTTGGAGCGTTGAGTTGCGCCAAGTCATAATTTTATGTATTCTGAGCAAGGCCTTTCGAGGCTGGATCCATTTCGTCTCTCGCTTCCTTTAAAAGGTCTTGCCACAGACGATCGCTACCGGTTAGGTATATTTTGAGAGATTAAAATGTCAACAAACCAAACCAAGTCGTTTAATACCACTGGCCCCTGCGTCCCTTCCGATCACTACATGTTGCCGCCTCTGCCACGCGTGTCGGAAATCAAGGGGCTGCTCGAAAAAAAACATTATTTCGTCCTCCACGCCCCCCGCCAGTCCGGCAAGACAACGGCCATAATGGCCGCCGTGGACCAGTTAAATGAGGATGGAGCGTATTATGCCCTGTATTGCACCCTGGAAGCGCTTCGCGGGGTTACCGACAGAACTGAAACTATGCTTTTGCTCGAGAATCTGATTACGGACTCTTTGCAGAATTCCAATGTCGAGGCTTTGAGGCGGGCTACCGACTGTTCATTTTTGGCCGAGGTCAAAACCTTGCCAGCCTTCAATTCTTTTCCGCTAAAGATCTTGCTAAGGGAACAATGCAAGAAGCTCGACAAGAACTTGGTGATTTTCTTTGACGAAGTCGACACCCTAGAGGACCAAGCGATGTTGTCATTTTTGTCGCAACTGAGGGACGGCTACGTAAATAGGTCCAAAACGCCTTTCCCGCGCTCCATAGCCCTTGTCGGCATGCGCAATATCCGGGATTACAAGGTTAGAATAAGATCCGAATCTGAGTCGTTGGGCTCGTCCAGCCCGTTTAACATAATAGCCGAGGCTTTGACCTTAACTAATTTCACTCTGGACGAGATTCGGACCCTTTACTCGCAACATACCGAGGCCACCGGGCAGTCCTTCGCCGAAGAGGCGACCCAAAGCGCCTGGTACTGGTCCGAGGGGCAACCTTGGCTGGTCAACGCCCTGGCACGCCAAGCTGTCGAAAAAATATTAGCGGGCGATTACGGCAAGGACGTGACAGCCGACCATATCGATGAGGCCGCGGACATCCTGATGAGAAGGCGGGACCCCCATATCGACTCGCTTCTGGCCCGTCTCCATGAACCGCGGGTGCAAAGGATTATTGGTCCCATGCTGGCGACAACCAAGTATTACGAGGCCGATCCCGATATCGAGGACGAAACTGACGACCTAGGCGAATTATACTACGACAATCATCAAGTAGACGAATCTTACGACGACGCCCTTCAATCCTGCCTAGATTTAGGGCTCGTAAAAAATGGCGAAAGCTTACGCCCTGCTACTCCCATTTACGCCAGCGTTATCGTCAGATTTATTGGACTGGATGCGCAATCGAAGCTTCCGAGGGATATAAAAGGTAAATGGATGGACGGCCAAAACCTGGACATGACCGGTTTGTTACGGTCTTTTCAACAATTTTGGGCCCGTCTTTCCGCCAAATTTCT
>JAIRNQ010000060.1 GCA_031257955.1 Deltaproteobacteria bacterium
CGGGCTTGGGCGAGGGGCTACCCTCGCAAAGGCGGCACAGATCCCACAGGGTGGCCGTCTGGCTGGGATCCGAGGCGGCGGCGGAGAGGTTGGGAAAGATTTCGCCCAGGGCCGAGAGGAACTCGACTTTCTTAATCGAATCCAGGCCCAAGTCGTTTTCCAGCCCCAAGCCGGGATCCAGGGCCTCGACCGGGTAACCGGTCTCCTCCGAGACGATGGACGCCAAGCGGTCCCAGACGGCCGCCCCGTAATCCGGGGCCATTAGACCGCTACCGTCCGACTTGCCGTTCCCTCCCGAGGCCGTCGCTCTCGGGGAGGCCGGGGCCCTCTGGGGGGCCGGCGGCGCGGCCGCGGCTGGCCGGGTCGGCCCCGGGACAAGGTCACGTCCCAAACCCTCAAGTATCTGTAGGCCCAGGCGTTGGTTGGCCAAAAGTTCGTCCAGCGTGGCGACCAAGGCCGCGTCGGGGTGAGGGGCCGCGTCGGGGCGAGGGGCCGCGTCGGGGCGAGGGGCCGGGAGGGGTTCCGGGGTCAGGGTCGGTTTGGGCGCCTCGGCGGCGAAAGCCGGCCGGGGCAAGGGCGAGGGGGTAAAGGGCGGTTCCTTAAAGAGGTTGGCCCCACCCACCGGCAAGGAGTAACCGGCCTCCTCGGCCGGCAGGGCCGGCCAGCTCGGCCAAAGGGAAAAATCGATGGGGTGGCCCATGGCCGCCAAGCGGGCCAGCACTCCGGCCAGATTGGCCAGCGGCTCGCGGGGGCTCAGCGGGAGGGTGCCTCCCGTCTCGCCCAGCAGCATGGCCACCGGCGAGGGGGCGGGGATGCCGTCCCGGCGGGCCAGTTTGGAGGCCCCGGGGTGGGGACGCAGACGGGAGAGGAATTCCTCGGGCGTGGAGAACTGGCCGCCAAAGATGCCGCCGAACAGTTCTTGGCCCATCACCCCGCCGCTGCCGAAGGTCATGTGCCCCTCGATCCGGGCCAAAAGATGGGCCTCTTCCGGGGAAGGCCGGCCGCAACCGGCCGCCGGGCCGGATAGGGCTTGGGGCGGGTCCAGGTCCAGTGACTGGGCCTGGTCCTGCGACTGGTCTTGGTCCTGGGATTGGGCCAGGGCCTGGGCTTGGGCCTGGGCTTGGGCCTGAGTTTGGGCTTGGGCCTGAGTTTGAGCCTGGGCTTGGGCTTGTGCCTGAGTTTGGGCTTGTGCCTGAGTTTGGGCTTGAGCTTGGGCTTGTGCCTGAGTTTGGGCTTGGGCTTGGGATTGGGCCTGAGTTTGGGCTTGGAATTGCGCTTCCTCGAACTTGGCCAAATCGACGACGATCCGCAGGGCCTTTTCCGGATCCAGCTTGGAGGCCCAGTAGAGGGCGGACAAGTGGCCTATGCCCTTGGCCCGGGTGTCGGAGACGGGCAGGTTAAAGGCGCGGGCGAAATCGGCCATGACCAATTGGTAGAGGCAGAAGACGAAGCGTTGGTAGACGTGGCCGTCTAGGATTTTTTTAAGCTCTTTTCTGAATTTTCCGGGGGCCAGTTTCGGCGGGGACATTATGAGGCTTAGGTTGTGCGGAAAGAGGCCCAGTTCGGTACGAAGGCCTTCGGCCAGATCCAATAGCTTTAGGGTCCCGGGTAAATTCAGGGCCAGCTCGGTCAGGGTCTGGCCCAAAACGGCGGCCAGGGCCGCGCCCTTGGGGTCCCGGGCGTCCGGGGACTCGGAAAAGCGCAAGATCAGGCCTTCCAGGGGCCGGAAGCCTTCGCCCAGAAAAAAACCGTTTTTGGCTTCGGGTTCCGCCCCGCGCTGCATAAGGGCCAGGGCTTCCCGGGCCTGGGCCAGGACGGCTTCGGCCGTGCCGGAAAAAACCAGCCGGTGGGCGTCGGTCGGCGAAAAGGCGGACGCGAAGTCCCGGGCCAAGGCGTCCATCTCCCGATCCAAGGTCCCTTCCAGTTGGGCAAAGGAATTGCCGGCCGAGATGCCAGTTTGGCCACCGGCCGGTTGGGCGTCGGCTAGGCCGGACTCGCCGAGGTTTTCGCCCAATTGGGCCAGCTTGGAGAGTTTAATGACGATCTCGATGGGATCGTCGGCCGAAAGGGGTACCAGATGGACGGCCGTGGGCTCGGCCGGCTTGGGGCCGGGCGCCTCGGCCAAAAGACAGTGGAAGTTGCTGCCGCCAAAACCGAAGGCCGAGACCGAGGCCTTGCGGGGCCGGCCGGGCCCAGAAATCCAGGGCCTGGCCCTTTCGTTCAAATACAGCGGGAAGTTGTTTTCGGCCAGGGGGGCCAGCGGCTCGCTGGCCTTGATGGTGGGCGGGAGAACCTTATAGTGTAAGGCCAAAACGGCCTTGATCAGCCCGGCCACCCCGGCCGCCGCCTTGGCGTGCCCGATCTGGGACTTTACCGATCCCAGGGCGCACCAGGGACCCTTGGGCTTGGCCGCGGGGGCCTGGCCCTTGGGGCCGGCGGCCCCAGGGGTACCAACTGTGGGAAGCCCGGGCGGGAGCTGGGCCGTGGAGTGGTTGCCGGTAAAAAAATCGGAAAGAGCCGTCAGTTCGACTTCGTCCCCCACGGCCGTCCCGGTCCCGTGGGCCTCGACCAGCTCGACTTCGGTGGGGCGCCAGCCGGCCTCGGCG
>JAIRNQ010000100.1 GCA_031257955.1 Deltaproteobacteria bacterium
CTTACGACATTGGCGACTCGCCTCACGCCTTCGCCATGCTTATCTTTTCCGGGACCATGATGATCCTCCTTGGCCTCACCGGCCTGGTGGGTTTGCTGGCCCGCAAGTTCGATTCTAGAGAAGGGATTCGAACCCAGGACCAAGGGGACGACGATCCCGAGGCCGATTCCGGAACCGGTTTCGGAAGCGACCCCGAAACCGACTTCGGGGCGGATTACTGGTCCGACCAAATCCCGGACGGCCAGGGCGATGACTACGATGGGGACACCCCTGACGATGGCCAGGACGACGGCCAAGCCTGATGGCCACAAGGCCCAAGCGGGCCCAAACGGGTTCCCAAGCGGGGAACCATACGGGTTCCCAAACGGGGAACCAAACTGGTCCCTGGCCGACCCGGCCAAGGGGACGGCGCCTAAAGAGCTACCGAATCCAATCTTTCGATATCCATTCGCCCGCGTTTTAAAATTTTAAAGGAGATATTCTATGTCTAACCCACTACCTAGGGTGGCGGCGGTTCACGACTTATCCGGCTTCGGCCGTTGTTCTTTAACCGTGGTCATTCCCATCCTCTCGACCATGGGCTTTGAGGTTTGTCCGTTGCCGACGGCGGTTTTGTCCACCCATACCGCCATTGAAGGCTTTAAGCTCTTCGATCTGACCGACCAGCTCCCGGGTTTCATCGAGCACTGGAAGGCCATCGGTTTACGTTTTGACGCCATTTACAGCGGTTTTTTGGGCTCGGCCCGCCAAGCGGGCATGGTTTGCGACTTCATCAAAAGCTTCGCCACCGAGGATACCCTGGTGGTGGTCGATCCGGTCATGGCCGACTTCGGAAAGCTTTACGCCTCCATGCCGCCGGAGATGATTGGCGAGATGCGGATCCTCTCCTCCCAGGCCAAGGTCATCACCCCCAATATCACCGAGGCCGCCTTCATGCTTAACCGGGAGGTCCCCGACAGCCTGACCGAGGCCGAGGTAAAAGACTGGCTAAAGGCCCTGGCCGACTTGGGGCCGTCCATGCCGGTCATCACCAGCCTTCCGTTGGAGTCCCAGACCAACAGGAGTTCGGTGGCCGCCTACAACCGTGAGGACGGCCGTTTTTGGCTGGCCGGGCGCCCCCAGGTGCCGACCCAATACCACGGGACCGGGGACATTTTTTCCAGCGTCCTGACCGGAAGCCTCCTTCAGGGCGACAGTCTGCCCATAGCCTTGGACAGAAGCTGCCAATTCGTGGCCTCCGCCATCCAAATCACCTTCGGCTACAGTAGCTTGCCCCATCACGAGATTCTCTTGGAGCGCAGCATAAACACGCTTCACGCCCCGGTCACCTACGCCAGCTACAGCCTAATTCCATAACTGGCCCAATACCCCCCCCGACCGCCCGAGGGCGGCCGGAATAAAATTGCCGGCCCGGGCCCAGAAGGGCTCGAACGGGTAGCCCAGCCGCGAGCGAAAGCCCAGCGGCTTTTTTATGGCGGCCATATTGCCAGGAGAATGGGAAGGAAAGGGAGGGAATGGAAGGGGAGGGGATGGGAGAGGACTGTTGAGTTAAAGAAGTAAAAGGCCAATGAATAAATGCGTTGCGGCAGGGAATCATTCCGTGGGAGAAAAAAGCAGAAAGACTTCCTGGTTTCCGTCTTTGCCGGTAAGCTTGGAGTATGAGCGGCCAGTTTCCCGTAAAGGGGGGTAAAAATCGGGGCCCAGGGCGGCGATTTTGTCGACCGCCGAGCGGATGAGCTCGGGGTCTTTGACCAGCCCGCCCTTACCGACCTGTCGGCGGCCGACCTCAAACTGGGGTTTGACCATGGCCAGGACCCGACCGTCGGGTTTTAGCAGCGGGGATAGTTTTGGAAGGATTAGCGAGAGCGAGATGAAGGAAAGATCGGCCACGGCCAGATCAAAGGGGGCTTTGAGTTTTTCGGGGTCGATCTCGTCGATGTGCCTGGCGTTAAGGCCTTCGACCAAGGTGACCCGGGGGTCGTTTCTGAGGCCTTGATCGATGAGGCCCCGGCCCACGTCCACGGCCGTGACCGCGGCCGCCCCGGCCTGAAGCAGGCAATCGGTAAAGCCGCCGGTGGAAGCGCCCACGTCCAGGGCGTTGTAACCCGCGGGATCCACTCCGAGGTCATCCAAAGCCCCGGCCAGCTTGTGACCGCCCCGGCTAACGAATTGGCGGGAGGGGGTGAGGCTTAACGTGTCCTCCGGGCCAAAGGTTTTGCCGCCTTTGTCCACCCGCTGGCCGTCGGGCCCTAAGACCCGCCCGGCCATGATCAGGGCCAGGCCTTGGCTGCGGTTCTGGCAAAGGTTTAGGCGGACCAAAAGTTCGTCGGCCCGTATCTTTTCCTTGGGGGGCATGTTGTCACTCGGGCCCATTGGCCGGGCCCGCCTCCACCTAAGGCAAACCCGGCCTTGAGCCGGGTTTGCCGAATGGACGCGCCGAATTCAAGCGCCATTATCGGGCCGGGCTATTTTTTTTCGGCGGTTTGCTGAGCGGCTTGCTGGAGTTTGGAAATGCGCATGCCATAGAAGGAACGGTAAACGAAGTAAAGGGCCACGGCCAGGAAGACAAAGCCCACCACTATTGGGGTGGCGTTGGAACCGGCCTCGGCCGCCCCTTCGGCCGCTACGCCCCTAAAAGTGGGGGCGATGGCGATTTCCAAGGCCAGCATCCCGAAGAGGGTGGTGAACTTGATGATGGGGTTCAGGGCCACGGAGGAGGTGTCCTTAAAGGGATCGCCAACCGTGTCCCCGACCACCGAGGCGTCGTGAAGCGGGGTGCCCTTTTGTTGCAAATCCACCTCGACCACTTTCTTGGCGTTGTCCCAGCAGCCGCCGGCGTTGGCCATGAAGACGGCCTGGAAGAGGCCGAAGAAGGCGATGGACAAGAGATAGGAGATAAAGAAACTGACCGACTCGTTACCGGCCACCGGGCTGGAGAGGAAGGCGAAGGCCAGGGCGAAGGAGAACACGGCTATGAAGATATTGAACATGCCTCGCTGGGCGTAAACCGTGCAGATCTTAACGACTTCCTTTGAGTTTTCCACGGCCGCGCTTTTGGAGGCGTTGGGGTCAAGGTCGATGTTGTCCTTGATGTAGGCCACCGCCCGGTAGGCCCCGGTGGAAACGGCTTGGGTTGAGGCCCCGGTAAACCAGTAGATGACCGCCCCGCCGCAGAGGAAGCCGATAATGGTGTAGGGGTTGAGGATGTTAAGGATGGCTTCGGGCGTGACCCCCAGCTCCTTCTGGATGACCAGGATGGTCGAGAAGATCATGATGGTCGAGCCAACCACGGCGGTCCCGATGAGAACTGGTTTGGCCGTGGCCTTGAAGGTGTTGCCGGCCCCGTCGTTGCTTTCTAGGTAATAGTGGGCCTTTTCGTAATCGGGCTTCTGGCCGAATTCTTTTTCCAGCTCTTCGTCGATGCCGGGTATTTCCTCAATCAGGCTCAGTTCGTAGATGGACTGGGCGTTGTCGGTGACCGGGCCGTAACTATCGACGGCGATGGTGACCGGTCCCATGCTCAGAAAGCCAAAGGCCACCAAGCCAAAGGCGAAAACCGAGGGGTACTCCATTATGTGTATGAGTCCGGCCTGGCTGAAGAGGTAAGCCAAAAGCATGAGGACCGCGAATACCATGCCCATCCAAAAGGCGCTGAAGTTACCGGCGATGAAGCCGGCCAGGATGTTAAGGGAGGCACCGCCTTCCTTGGAGGCTTCCACGGTTTCCCTTACGTGGGCCGACTTTCCGGAGGTGAATATTTTGGTGAACTCGGGGATGAGGGCGGCGCCCAAGGTGCCGCAACTGATTATGGAGGCCAAGACGTACCAGTATTTGGCCCCATGCTCGGCGCTGACCTTGGCAAAGTCCGAATGGGGGCCAAGCAAGATATAGCTGACGATGAAGGTCATGACGATGGAAAGGAGCGATCCGATCCAGACCAAGCTGGTCAGCGGGGCCTCAAAGTCGAAATCCTCGGTGTTGCCGTAGCGGGCTTTGGACCAGACTTTATTGGCGTAGAAGGCCACGACTGAGGTGACCAGCATTAAGATCCTCATGACGAAGATCCAGGTAAGGAGATTGGTTTGGAGGGTTAGCTGCTCCCCGGAACCGACGCCCATGCCCACGGCCAGGCAGATAAAGGTGACCAGGGCCACGCCCGTGACCCCGTAGGTCTCGAAACCGTCGGCGGTGGGCCCGACGCTGTCGCCGGCGTTGTCGCCGGTACAGTCGGCGATAACGCCCGGGTTTCTGGGATCGTCCTCTTTAATCTTAAAGACGATCTTCATCAGGTCGGATCCGATGTCGGCGATTTTGGTGAAGATGCCGCCGGCGATCCTCAAGGCGCTGGCCCCGAGCGACTCCCCGATGGCAAAGCCTATGAAGCAAGGGCCGGCCAGGTTCCTGGGGATGAAAACTAAGATGATTAGCATCATCACCAACTCGACCGAGATCAAAAGAACCCCGATGCTCATGCCGGCGTCCAGGGGGATGCTCAAAAGCTTCAAGGGTTTTTTCTCGAGCGACGAGAAGGCCATGCGGCTATTGGCCAAGGTGTTGACCCTCATGCCAAAGAAGGCCACCGAATAGGAGCCCAGGATACCTATGATCGTCCAAAGCAGAATTAGAACGACCGAACCAAAGCCCATTTCCATGAGGTAGCCGAAATAGAAGGAGATGCAGATGCCTACGAAAACCAAAAGTAGGACCAGTAACTTTGCCTGCTGGAACATGTAAGTTTTGCAAGTTTCGTAAATGGTGGCCGCCACGTCCAACATTGAGGGGTGGGCCTTGATTTTTTTGATTTCGATGTACTGGTACAGGCCGAACAGAAGGCCAAAAACGCAGACCACCAAGCCGGCAATCAGAAGCTTGTTTTGCCAGCCCTCAAGATCGGGGACCATTAGGTTGGATTCGCTGGCCATGGCCGCCGGGGCCATTAAGACCGCCAGGGCGATCAGGGCGGCCAAGGCCGCCGCTGCCGGCTTGGTCGGCAAATTAAAAAGTTTTTTGATAGTGTGGACGAGTGCCATCGTGACTAGCCTCCGAAATGTCTGTGATGGTTGGTTTTGGTTCATGTCGTAAAAAAATATAAAAATCGTCGGTGCCCGGGAGCCGCCCCGGGAGTGGCCCGATCCCTGGCCATTGCCAAAGCCCGCCACCCGCGGCCAACCTCCCCGGCCAAAAACGTTCGCTCGGCCAGCCCTAAATTAGGTAGCCATTCCGGCGGCTAGGCCAGCTCCCGCCCGTTTTCGGCCCCCAAAGCGTAAGCGTTCACGGCCTTATCATCGATCCGCCGAGGGCGTCAGTAAATCTCAATGGCCACGTCCGTTTTGCCTACGATAGCCACGGCCACTTTTTTCACGGTCTCGTACTCTTGAGCGTATTTGTCAACGTATCTTCTGAAGGCCATCTGATTTTTGGCCTCGTCCATCCCATCGCTCAAAAGCTTCTGGCGCTCAGCCTCCAGCCGTTCCACCGTCTTCGTCTTGGGATCGGCGTCTAGCGGCTTATACTTGAACTCAAAGACGAAAGCCACCTTTTTCCCCAAAGAAATCATAAAGTCCGCGACTCCCTCCGA
>JAIRNQ010000140.1 GCA_031257955.1 Deltaproteobacteria bacterium
CATATCTGGTTATGCCGGTGACAAAGGTGAAGTGGAGACAGGGCGATACTTCGGGCTTTTTTAATGCGGCAAAAAATTCGTGAAGGGTATTGGCGTTATCTTCGGCGACTTTGATGTTAAGCATATTTCTAGTCACCGGCGCATCGTATTCGTCAATTAGTACAACGATGCCAGAATCGGGCTTAGAACCAGCTTGCTCATATAAGGCCTCAATAAGATTCCCAAAAACCGTATCCGATGACACCCCGTCGATTGTCAAGTTAGCTTTTCTCGCTATATTTTTAAGCCCAGACAGTAGATTGGCCTCCAGGAGGCCGGGGATGTTCGACTTCATTGATAAACTTAGAAATAAGACAGGGTGTTTTTGAAAAACGTAATCGGACCGAACAATCCAAAGATCTTTGAACCGCTCGCGGTTACCGGAAAAAAGCTCATTAAAAGTGTGCAACAAAAGTGTTTTTCCGAAACGTCGGGGCCTGGACAAAAAGAAAGCGTTTGAGCCTGACCTTAAAAGCTCATAGATGTATTGTGTTTTATCGGCGTACAAATAACCTTTATCAATTATAGCGGCAAACGTATGGTCCCCGATTGGAAGCTTTTTCATGACAATCACTCTCCTCGGGTTTAGCGGCGGGGTCTTGCGGAATTAGTAAAGTGGTTCGCTTGGCTGGGTATTCTATCCTGGGGTTGTTTTAGTGGTGCGCATTATCCCCTGGCCTCGGCATTGCGAACGCCGCACTCTCCCAACTGAGCTACACCCCCATGGCCCGCCATACAGGACTTATCGGCTTTTTTCACAGACAAGTGTAGTTTAGTCTACCCATAATAGCAAGTTTAGATTCAGAGGTTTGGCTCCGAATGTCATAGGATAACGTAATCGTCCTCAAGAGAGCCAAAATCTTCCTTTCCCTGGCCAAGGCGGTAGGGCCCCTCCCTGGCTTTGGCCCTATTATTACGCCAGCTCTAGCGGGCTAATGAGCTTTTGTAATAAATCAATTTCGTTTTTCACCCCAGTGTTAGACCTGGACTGGGATAATGGTTGGTGACGGGGCACAACGCTCGTCTGTTCAGTAAGCCTCCCCTGACTCTGGTTTCCCCGAAGCCCACTGGCAGATGGCCGACGCCGAGCCGGGGATCGCCCAAGCCGACCTCGACCCCTTTCCCCAGATGCCCCATAATCGGGCCCAGAGGGCCCGCCAGCGCGTTTTTTGATTTTCCGGCTATTAATGGAGCTGGCAAAGTTGAAATCGCCTGTGAGGCGATTTGGGGCCGATTTGGTTGCCTTGGCCGACAGGGTGGCCTGGGTCCCATAGGCCTATGTTAAGCGTATGGCCCTTCGGGGGTTAAAGAAGGGCCAAATCTGGGCCTGGATTAGCGGCTGGGAAGATTTTAACCTCGATGCCAGGACGGGAGGGTTATCGGGCCGGGCTTTTGGCCTGGGCCCTTCGTTCGCCAGGACGGGTGGGTTATCGGGCCGAGTTTTTGGCTTGGGCCCTTCGTTTCTCCTCTTCCTCGAGTAGGGGCAGCAGTTGGCCGTAGCCCTGGGCTTCCATGTCGGCCTTGGGCACGAAACGCAGGGAGGCGCTGTTTATGCAATAGCGCAGACCGCCCCCGGAGGCGGGGCCATCGGGAAATACGTGTCCCAGGTGGGATCCGCTTTCCTGGCTCCGGACTTCGGTGCGCAGGCGGCCAAAGGAGTGGTCCGGGAGCTGGGCGATGAGGGCGTCGTCTATGGGCTTGGAGAAGCTGGGCCAACCGCAGCCGGACTCGAACTTTTGGGTGGAGAGGAAGAGGGGCTTGCCGTTCACCACGTCCACGTAGAGGCCGGGCTCGAAGAGATCGAAGTATTCGTTGGCGAAGGGCGGTTCGGTGGCCCCAAGCTGGGTTACCTCATATTGGGTGGGAGTGAGAAGGGCGCGCAGCGCGACCGAATGGTCGGGGGAGGTTGAGGCGGTTTTTTTGTAGCCGCGGGCGGCCTGGAATTTGGCCGCGGGGATGTGGCAGTAACCGCCGGGGTTTTTGTCCAGGTACTTCTGGTGGTATTCCTCGGCGACAAAAAAGTTTTTTAGCTCGCCTTCCTCGACGGCCAAGGGGCGGTCCAGGCTTTCGCCGAGGAGGATGAGAGAACCGTGAACTATGGGCCCGTCGGCCGGATCGGTAAAGAATACTCCGGTTCGGTACTGGGGACCGCGATCGTTTCCTTGGCGGTTGACCGAGGTGGGATCGATGATTTGGAAGAACAGGCCCAGGAGCTCGGAGAGGCCCAGGGACTCCAGGTCGTAGGTGACCTTGACCGCCTCGGCAAAGCCGGAGTCGCCGGAGCAGACCCGTTCGTAGGTGGGGTTCTCGATATGCCCGTTGGCGTAGCCGACTTCGGTCTTGAGGACGCCCGGGATAAGTGACAGATAGTGTTCGACGCCCCAGAAGCAGCCCCCGGCCAGGACGATGGTTTTTTCGATTGCCATGTGGCGCCTCCCTTGGGCCCGCTGGGCCCAAGGGGCCGTGGCCGCCAAAATAGGATAACCATCTCGGCGGCCAGAATCAACCTCCGGGCACCCGCACGCCCTCGGCCGGGGGCTTGGCACCCGCGACCGTGGGGAGCGTGCGCCGAGAGGGCGCCCGTATGAGGAGCTTTGGGCTTAAGGGCGTTGGGCCGGAAGTCTTAAGTTTAATTCACGTCCGGAAGGGCTTGGTAGAAAACTTGTTCGAAGAGGGCTTTCTCGTCAAGGTTGAAAGGCAAGGTTCCCCGTTTTAGGCCTTCGTGGATGTAGTACCTTAAATGCTCTTTGGCGTGGCTGACCCCGGGCATCCACATGTAGCGGGCGATCTCGGCCAGGAAGGCCTCTTTGGAACCGGACCAAATGCCGTTTTTGATGGCCAGATCGGCGACTTGCTCGCGGTTTTCGCCAACGAACTGCGCCCCCCGGATTAGGGCCCTGGTTATGGCCGCCGTCGTTTGGGGATCGTCCTTGGCCAAGTTTTTATCCAGAACCACGAAGGATTCAAAGAGGTGATGGGCCGAAGTGTGCTTGGCATGGGGGTTTCCGCTGGTATCGTTGGGATCGTGAGGCGGCAGCGAGGCCGAAGCGCTAAAGAGGACGTTAAATCCGTCACCCTTGGCTTCGCTCGGGTGTTCGCTTGGGGTTTTACCGTGACCTTGGCCCTGGTCCTGGCTAGGGGAGAGAATCCCGTGGGCCGGGGCCTCAGCCTTGGCCTGGGCTTGGTCCTGGCCATGGGAGGGAGTCCCATGGGCGGGCGGGTCAGCCTTGGCCTGATCTTGGTCC
>JAIRNQ010000157.1 GCA_031257955.1 Deltaproteobacteria bacterium
TCTTTATCCCAAAAGGGGTAATCAAAAAAAACAAATTGTTGTCCATCCGGTTTCTTGAAGACCTTTGCTTTTTCTGGCAGAGTGAAAGTTTCCATAGACTAATTATATCTCTATGAAAAAAGCTTGTCAACTTATTTTTTTCAAAAAATATGGTAATAAAATTCGATATTACGAATTTTTTTCAATCTACCTAGCGATCCAGATCTGGGAGCTTAGGCTATAGCTCAGGAATACTGATAATAAGGAATCAAATGAAGAATTAAAGAGGCAAAGAGTAACATAAAAGTAAATTTTGATTAGCCTAAAAGAATCGATAAACAATAAAATTTAGACTTAGTAAATAATTTTAAATATAATTAAACTAGAAATTAATTAGTGAACAATAAAAAGAATCGAAACTGACGCCAACTGTTGTTAACTCGGGTTATCCTACAAGGCCTGTACTATGATCCCGAGCGCAAGTTAGTGATAAATGGCTTAGTCATGGCAACATGACCCTCGGAGTCTCCCTGTATAAATTATACCTGATGAACCATAGAAAATCAAATCGGGTATCGGTATCCTGTTGATGAATACATTCTGGCCAATCCCTTTTATGGCGAAAAAGCTAAGATTTGTAAAAAAGCAAATGAATCTAATACTGTAATGAGTCTATTTGATTTTTGTTGAATAATTGTTATTCCATTGGTGTTATAGATGGGCCATATTGTCCATATTATGCTGAATACGGCATAAAATTTATAACATCAGAAAAATTAATTGACACCAATCAACCAATCTATTGTATCTCAGCCATTACCTCAAACCTACACATTTATATTTTATATCTACTCAAGTATTATATTTGTTATCCAATAACATATATTTATACTCCTTGAATTGCAATTATAAGCGTTCACTGGTCCGCTGTGGCAAAACTCCAAACCTCGGCCATTGGGCGCAAAATCATCTCCGGCTTGCCCCTCGGCCAGCACCGAACCGCTGGCCGTCCGTGCCGACCTCGACCCCTTCCCCAGAAGGCCCATAAACGGGCCCAGAAGCCCCGCCAGCGCGTGTTTTGATTTTCCGGCTATCATTTTGGAGCCAAAAACTTCATCCCCGTGAGGTCGGCGACCTGGGACCGATTTGGCGGGCCTCGGCCAATCCAGTGAACCGGCTTCGGACGGGCTGGCCGCTTGGCGACTTGCCGGTTCTTGATTGACGGATTGGCAAAGTCCCGGTCTCCCGTGGGTTAATATGTAATGACTCTGGCTAGCCCCGGCCTCCCGTGGGTTATTTGTTAGGTGAAAAACGATACCGCCAACTACGGCCTAGCCGGCTACCCGATGACCGGAATCCCCAGGCACATCTTTAACCTGAAAGAGGCTTACGAGCCGGATACGGGCTTTGGCGGGCGGCTAAAATACCGCTACGGGGGAAAAAACCTCAGCCGCGACATACCAAAGACCAACAGAAACGGCCTTCAAGACTGTAACGACCACTGGACCATACCCGACAAGTTGTACTTGTATCTCCTGCTTGGCTATAAGTTTAACGAAAAATTCACCAAGTTCCTGGTCGAGACAAACGTGTTTGATCGCGACATCTACCAACCCCGGGCCATACGGCTTTTCAGCGTCAAATATGAAAAACATAAGGATATTTTTCGAGCAATGGGCATCTGAACTTGAATCAAATCGGCAGACACTGCCTGCCGATTTGAATATCGAAGATGAGTTTGTGGTTATTCGGCAGACACTGCCTGCCGATTTGAATATCGAAGATGAGTTTGCGGTTATTCGGTAGACACTGCCGCCGATTTGAATATCGAAGATGAGTTTGCGTTAACTCGGCAGACACCGTCTGCCGAATCTAATGATAACAAAATGCTTCCGTTTGCCGTGTAGGTTTCAGTCATCATAGCGAGATACTGCGTAAATGCAAGACTTCTGAGGAACTCTGGTATTACGTCATGAGATGCGCTGATGAATTCTGGAGTTTCAGGGCTTTGAAAAATCATTTAAACGCTGATGATTATACTGCCTATGGCAGTTTGCCCAACAATTTCGCGCTGACAATAGCCTCCCGTGAGTTAAAATGTAATGACTCTGGCTAACCATAGCCTCCCGTGGGTTATTTGTTAGGTGAAAAACGATACCGCCAACTAAGGCCTTGCCGGCTACCCGATGACCGGAATCCCCAGGCACATCTTTCACCTGAAAGAGGCTTACGAGCCGGATACGGGCTTTGGCGGGCGGTCAAAAACCGCTACGGGGGCAAAAACCTCAGCCGCGACATACCAAAGACCAACAGAAATGGCCTTCAAGACTGTAACGACCGCTGGCCATACTCGGCAAGTTGTACTTGTATCTCCTGCTTGGCTATAAGTTTAACGAATAATACACCATGTTCCTGGTCGAGACTAACGTGTTTGATCGCGACGGCCGCCAACCTGGGGCCATCGGCAACCCCGGGCCAACCAACCACTCCTAGTCCTAGGGCTACCCCCGGGCCAACCAACCATTCCGAGTCCTGGGACGACACCCGGGCCATCTAGCTGGGATTGGACATGGATTGGACATGGACTGGAGTTAATCTCCCTCGCCTAAGCCGCGCCGCCGGCGTCCCTCAGGCGGCCAAGCGAAAGCGATTTCGGTTGGCTGTCGCTTTTTTGTCGCCCTTGGCCGGGGATGGTCCGCTTTCCGTCTGGACGAAGATCGGACGGATCGGCTGGCTGGCAGTATTGGGCACTCCGGTGATCGGATTGGACTTTTTGATATAACGTATTTCATGGAAATGGAATATTTTCCCTGGTAACGTATCACATTTTTTGGTAACATGTTCCTGAAAAACTTGACACTTCCACAATTACACGCTTCCACTTATGGTATCCATTCGAAACAATTAGCATTAAGTAGCTGAAATTATTCCCAGTATTAGCCGTCGCCTTTGGCCGTCCAAAGGCTTGGGCCGGGCCTTGGGCCTTGGTCCGCTGCCGGCGGGGAGCGGTGGGCTTGGGGTTCGCGGCATAGGATTTTTATGGCCCAGCCCAGGGCGCGTTTCGCCTTGGGCTGGACATGTTTGTGGCCGGGGCCGGAGCGGACGGGTGTTCGTTTCTGGGCTTCCGGCGGTTGGCTCGCGCCTTTATGGGCGGGAGCCGGGTTGGCCGATGTCGGCTAAAGGTTACCGGAGTCTAGCCATGGGTTTCAGGACGAAAATTCTTTTAATGCTGGCCGTATTGGGAATTACGGCCTTGGGAAATTTTGGGATCAGCCTGTACATGGCCGGGAGGATGGGCGAGGAGATGGGACGCCTCTCCGGGACCAGCATCGACCGCTTGGGCTCGCTCATCATGGGGGCCGAGGAAGAGAAGGCCGGCAACGCCCTCTTGGGCGAACTCACGGACTTGCACACGCTTTTAACCAACGTGGAGCGAGAAGCCTTATACGGCGCTTACTTTTACCTGGGGCAAAGCAATTTGGCCAAGCTGTCTAAGGAAGCCAACGACCGGGCCTTGGAGCAAATCGAGATTTTTTCCAGAAACGTCATGGCCACGGAACCCAAGGGAGTCAACGGCTTTGGGGCCAGCTTTGAGCGCGGGGCCTTTTCCCAGTGGACGCCCATGATGCTCCCTTACATATACTTGGACGGGAACGACTTCGGCTACACAATTCTTCCCAGCGTGGAAGGCGTGGAAAACCCCAGCCCGGCCCAGCTCGAGGAGGCTCTGCGGACGGAAGTTACGGAGGAATATTACGCCAACAGCCTCCCCGAGGATCACGACCGCTCGGTCCCGCTCCCCATTCAGGTCAAATGGACCCGCAGCTACATCGACCCAATCACCAAAGTGCCCCTAATCTCGGCCACCGCCCCCATCAGCGACGGCAAAAGCGCGCTGGGCGTGTCCTTCATAGACCTTTCCCTCGACCGGCTGGGGGAGATCGCCAAAAACTTGGGGCAAAAGACCCCGGGTAACCTGGTTTTGATTTTTAGCCTCCCCCATAACGAGGTGTTGGCCCAGGCGGGCCTTCCCCATTACGGGCCGGTCGACGGCTTCGATCCCGATAACAAGGCCATTCCGGCCATACTGACCAAGGCCATCGAAGAATACCCGGAAGGGGCCAGAGTTAAAGAACTTTTTTCCGATCTGACCGCCGGTGAACTAAAATCGGCCTCAATCAAGGTCGGCAACGAGTCCTACCTGGCCCAGGCGGTGAACCTGAAGAATATGTTCGGCTTCGTTCTCTTCACCCCCGAGAGCGAGATCCATCGGGAAGCCGCTAGGGCCGAGCAGATGGGAAAAGAATTGGCCGACGGTCAGACCAAGTCCTTGCGGCGCATAGGCATAGTCGGCATATCCTCTCTGGTCCTCCTTCTGCTGGTCCTGACGGTTATGACCGTTTTCGTGGTCAAGGTGACCACCACCCTAAAACAGGCCGGCGAAAGACTCTTTAGTCAGTCCCGGGAGGTCTTCCGGATGTCGGATCGGCTCTCCAGCCTCTCCACGCTATTGGAGACCGACGGCAAGACCCAGCAGGAAACCATGGTCCAAACCACCACCGCGGTCACCAAAATCAGCGCCAAGCTTCACGAGACGGTGGGCACGACCAAAAACTGTGGCCAGGCCATGGGCCGGGCGGCAGACCAAGTGAGTACCGGCGCCGAGACTGTTGGGGACATGAAGAAAGCCATGGACGGGATCTCCAAGGCCTCGGCCGAGGTGGCCAAGATACTAAGCGACATCGAGTCCATCGCCTTCCAGACCAACCTTCTGGCCCTAAACGCCTCGGTGGAGGCCTCCAGGGCCGGCGAGGCCGGCCAGGGCTTCGCCGTAGTGGCCGAGGAGGTCCGGAACTTGGCCACGGCCACCAAGGAATCGGCCCAAAAAACCTCGACCATCTTGGAAAAGTCCTTTAAACGGACCAGCGAGGGCCAGGAAGCGGCCGAAAACCTCTCCAAGAGCTTCAAGGGCATAGAACAGGTCTTCCTGGAGGCCGAGAGCATGGTAAACACCGTAAACCAGGCCACCGAAGAGCAAACCAACGCCGCCGACACCATTTATGGCTACGTCGAAGGCCTCCAGGCCTTGGTTGACAATAACAAGGACGTGGTCCGGGACACCAAAACCGGTAGCGGCGAACTCAACGAGCAGGCCAACCACCTCTACGAGACGGCCAACCAGCTCATGGACATCATCAAGGGCCCCAACCGGACCGAAGGGGACAACGAACTTATCCTCTGACCTTTCCAGACCCGCGTCTAACTTTCCGGCGACCGGGCCCTTTAGGCGCGGTGGGGGTTTTGGCCAACGCTACAATTGAGGAGAATTACTATGGCAAAATCCATCGCCCTCTGTCTAGGGACCTTATTTTTGGGCCTTGTCATCATCTTTTTTTCCCCCGCCCTTGAGGGGCAGACGTCCAGGAGAGGGTTAAACTCCAGGAGGCCAGTCCCATCCTCGCGTTGGGACGATTATCAGGCGAAAGTCGCCCCCTGCATGCGAAACTATAAAGGGAACGTATCTGAAATCAACTCTTGCTTAGCCAAGGTCCTCCAACGGGAAGACGCCCGCCTCGATGAGGCCTATGATTCGGCCTTGAGAGGACGCGGTCCGATTGAAATTTACCGAATAAAGCATATCAAAATAGCTTGGGGCAATCATAGGCATTTTTTTTCCGATTTATTGTACCCCACGGCAAGCTTAGAGTGGCTCATAAAGGAAGTAAATAACCACTCCAAAGACATTGAATCGCTACGCGATTACATGATACCATGAGGTAATCGATATGCGCGGCTACATAACCCTTTGTATTGGGGCCCTATTTCTTGGCCTCTTCATGATTGCCTTTTCCCCCGCCCTTCAAAGCCAAGCCCCCAGGGTAAAGCCAACCGTTTTTGACGATGGCTCGTCCGGGCGCGAAAAGCCCAGCCCATTCAGCCACTGGGACAATGTCTTGAACGAATTGGCCATTTGCGACGCCGACGAGTCGATTAAGGATATGGTCTCGCTAAGCAAGTGTTATGATCCTATCTGGCAAAGGGAAGACGAACGCCAATATGCGGCCTTTATCGCTGCCATGAACGGGCTTGATCCGGAGCGGGCCCACAAGTTGAGGAGAAGCCAAGAGGCCTGGCTCTATTTCAGGGCTAGCTTTCGCAGTATGTTATTATACCCGGTAGCCGGGGCGGCGTGGTCGACCAAAGAAATGGCCAACCACGCCATTGATCTCGAAGCCATTGGCAGTCACATAAAGCCCTAATGCCTAAAGGGGGGGTGGGGCTCGACCCCAGGCACCGTTTTTTGGTGGGCGCTTTTCTTTCGGACCCGGCCCGGGGGCCAGGAAAGCCGGTTTGATTTGGCTTAGTTGGCCTGTTAAGGGTGGGGTTTTTCGTTGCCGGTATCAAAATACACGGTGGATCGGGCAATTGGAAGGCAACGGTGGCCGGTTGGTTGATTGGCCTTACCCCCAACCCATAGGGGGACGTTTTTTTGGGCGCCGCCTTGACCTTGGCGGCGGGGGCGGTGTATCCTATGGGCCCCTTGAATCTTAACGATTTGGGGGCAATTTTGACGCGAAAGGTGGGTTATTCCATGCCCGGGCGAACCGCGACATTGTCTTTCCGGTTATTTTTGGCTATGGCCCTGGGGGGCTTACTTTTGGCCGCCGGCGGCGGGCCCCTATTGGCCCAGACGGGAACCGGCCCCGGCCAGGCTGATGGGACGGCTGGGGGGACGGCCGAGGCTACGGCCGAAGTGGCGACAAATGGAGACACCGGCGGGCAAACTGGTGAGCAAACCGGCGCGGAGATCGCCGCGGCGCCTGGGGACCGGGCGCCGGAGGCCAGGCTGGGGCCGGGACCGTATGAGCCGGCGCCACTGACCGAGGACCTGGAGGCCGAGGTGTTGGCCGAGGCGGCGCTGACCCCCGAGATCATGCTGCTGGAGCCGCCGCTGACCGACGCGGACTACGGGATCTTTATCGCCCAATATAACGAAATACTGTTTGGGACGGGTAGGCTAAATTTCAGGGAATTCGCCCGGGGCATGGGCATTACCTTGCGGCGGCTCAATTACTTGACTGCCAAGATTACCATGCCTTTGGGGGAACCCAATCGGCGGGCCGGCCGGGTTAACGAACTGGGTTTGGGGGTAATGATGGACCGGGGCGAGAGGGAGCTGTTTTTGAAACACGAGGCCAAGCTGACGGAACTGACCGAGGCCATGAAAAGGGCCATTTCCAGGTGAGTCGGTAGGCTTTGGGTCGGCGAAGCCCGGGAGGCCGGGGGCGCGGCGGTCGGGCGGCGCCGGGACGGGGCCGGGCCGGGAAATTGGGGGCCGGACAGACGGGGGGATTTAATTGGCGGAGAGATCCACCTCGGTTAACCCGGCGC
Organism: Deltaproteobacteria bacterium; assembly: GCA_031257955.1. Classification (GTDB taxonomy): domain Bacteria; phylum Desulfobacterota; class Desulfarculia; order Adiutricales; family Adiutricaceae; genus JAIRNQ01. Next base: position 7,372 of record JAIRNQ010000157.1, read on the forward strand.
CGCCGGGGACGTCGGTGGGGTTAAAAAAGTTTGTGACCCGGGGATGGCGTCTTAGGTAATCCGAGACCCCCCGTCTGAGGCGGCCCGTGCCCAGGCCGTGGATGACGGTCAGGTGGTTTTGGCCGCGCCTTATGGCCCGATCGATTTCTTTCTCCAGGGTAAGTTCGGCCTCGTCCACGGTTTGGCCTATGAGGTTAACGGAGAGGACCGGATCGCGCCCTCGGGTTGGGCCGGAGTGGGTTGGGCCGGAGCCGTAATCGTCGTCGCGGTCGCCCTCGGGCCGCGGGGCTTGGGCAGGCTGGAAGTTGGCGGCTCGGGAGCGGCCCATCTTGTCGGCCGGGGAGGGCTCAAAGAGCTCGTTTAGGCGGGCCCTGACCGTAAGGCCCCCCACGTCGATTAGGCATTCGCCCCGTTCGGGGTTAAGGCCGGTGACGGCGCCGCCTCGGCCCAGGGATGGCAGAAAAACTTCCGTCCCCAAACCCACTTGGGTCAAGGGCGCCCTGGCCTTGGTTTCCATTTGGGCCGGCCTGGCCTCGGCCAGGGCTTTTTCCATCTTGGAGAAGGCCAGGGAAGTGGCCACCGGGTCGGGCCTTTGCCCCCGGGCCAAGGTTTTTCGTATCTCCTCTTTCAGGGCCTCCCGATCCAGGCGGTTTTGGGTCAGGGCCGCCTTGACCTTCAAATCCAGCTCCCGGGCCTCGCGATTTTGCCTTTCCACCAAGCGGTCCGCGGCCGCCTGGGTTTCCAGGCGAGTCTTTTCCAACTCGGCCTTGGTTTTGGCCAAAGATTCCCTTTCGGCGGCCAAGGCGCCCCTCTCCTCGTCCAATCTTCTAAGCAAATCCATGGCCCGTCGCTGGCCGTCGTCCATGAGTTCCTCGGCCCGGGCGATCAGCTCGGCCGGAAGCCCCAGCCGCTTGGCCATGGCCAAACCGCCGGAAAAACCCGGCGAGCCGTAGCTTAGCCCGTAGGTGGGCTGCCCGGTGGAGGCGGCGTTGACGCTTACCGAGACCGCCCGCTCGGTCAGGGCGGCCCAGCTTTTGATTAGGTGAAAGTGGGTGGCGGCCAAAATGAGCGCCCCGCTGGAGAGAAGCCTCTCCAGGGCGGCCAGGCCCAGGGCCGCCCCCTCGGAGGGGTCGGTGCCGGACCCTATCTCGTCCACCAACACCAAAACCCCGGGCCGGGCCGCTTCCAGGGCCTCGCCCAGGGCTTTGACGTGCCCGGAAAAAGTCGACAGATCGCTTTCCAAATCCTGGCCGTCGCCCATGACGGTTATCACGTCCTGGGGAAAGTCCAGCCAGCTGCCCTCGGCCACCGGCGGTATGATCCCGGCCAGGGACAAGGCCACGGCCAGGCCCATGGTCTTTAGGGCCACGGTCTTGCCGCCGGCGTTGATGCCGGAGATTACGGCCAGGGGCTTTTCCGGGGCGATGGCGATGTCCAGAGGCACCATGCGGCGACCCAGGCCGGTCAGCCTCCGCTCGAGCATGGGGTGGCGGGCGGCGATGAGGTTAAAGCCCCGTCCCGGGGCCCAGGCCGGCGGCCAAGCCCTCCAAGCGTGGGCCAGTTTGGCCTCGGCCAGGGCCAGATCCAGTTTGGTCAGGGCCGCCCCGGCCCGGGTCAGGTTCGGGGCCAGCTCCCGGCAAAGGGCCGAAAGGCGAGCGAAGATCCTGTCGATCTCCCTCTTTTCCTCTTTCCTGATGAGGAGCAGGCGGTTATTGTCCTCCACCGTCTCCAAGGGTTCCAGGTAAGCCGTGGCCCCGCTGTTGGACCAGTCGTGGACCAGGCCCCGGTTGCGGCCGGTGGCCGAGGCCCGGACGGGGATGACGAAACGATCGTTTCTGGTGGTCACCAGATCGTCCATCAACAGGGGCTTATATTCTTCGGATCGGATGAGCTCGCCAAGCTTTAAGGCCAAGGCCGATCGGGCGGCGCCAAGCTCTTGTCTGAGGGCGGCCAGCCTGGGGCTGGCCGAGTCCAGTATCTCCCCTTCCGGGCCAAAGGTCCGGTCGACGCTTTCTATGAGCTCGTCAAAGGGCGAAAGGTCGGCGGCGACGGCGGCCAGGCCCGGGGCCCTTTCCAGGTGTTGGCCCAACCACTTGAGGGCCTGGCCCGAGGTTTTGGCCTCGAGGCCCACGGCCCTGAATTCTGGGACGTTTAGGCGGGCCCCCTCGGGACCGAGGGTGGAGAGGATGGGCCGAAGGTCCACGTGGTCGCGCAGATCCGGCCCGTCGGAGACGTCAAGGCAAGCCCGGGCCTGGCCAATCAGATCCCAGTTGGCCAAAACCCCTTGGGGGGTAAGCTCGGGGCGCAGATCCAGCGCCGCCCGGGCCCCCGGCTCGGAGTGGGCGATCTCGGCCAACCAGTCGAGCGCTTGCCCAAACTCGATGGCCTCTAAAGTGGAATCCCGCATGGGCCTCAGTTTCCTCGCGGATCGGGGCCGGCTTGGGGCTCGGCC
>JAIRNQ010000162.1 GCA_031257955.1 Deltaproteobacteria bacterium
TGCCCCCGGGCCGTGGCCCTGGGTTACGGCAAGGTCCTCTACGACGGGCCCAGCGAAAAGCTGACCGTGGAAAAAATGAAAACCATCTACGGGTCCGGAGCGGCCGAGATGTTCGACGCCGGCCAGCTTCTCCCCCAGACCTCGGCCGCCCGCCAAGCCCTACCCGGTTCCCAAAGCGCTTCCCAGCCCGGGTCCGAGGCCCTGGAAGGCCACTTTTTTAACGCCTAATCACTTACCCTTACCATATATTCCTAAATCAACCCCTTCATGACATAATTTTAAGCTCTTAAAGGAGACCTTAAATGCGTAAAAACACCAATAACCATTATCCCACCACTGGCCGCGCCTTGCCCGGGCCCTCCCGCCGCTCCTTGGGCGGCCAAATATCAATCCTCGCCAGAACCCTATTCATCGCCGCCACCGCCCTATTTCTCTTTGGCGCCGCCCAGTCTAGTCAAGCCCAGGCCCAGGAGATCAACTTCGGGATCATCTCCACCGAATCCTCCCAAAACCTGCGCCAGCTCTGGGATCCCTTCCTGGACGATATGCGCAAGGAAACTGGCCTGGACGTTAAGGCCTTCTTCGCCACCGACTACGCCGGCATCATCGAGGGCATGCGCTTCAACAAGGTCCAGCTGGCTTGGTACGGCAACAAGGCCGGCATGGAAGCGGTGGATCGGGCCGACGGAGAAGTCTTCGCCCAGACCCTGGCCGCCGATGGTTCCGAGGGCTATTACTCGCACATAATCGCCAACGTCAATTCACCCTTAACTTCCATTGAGGACATGTTCAAAGAGGCCAAAAATCTAAATTTCGGCAACGGGGATCCCAACTCCACTTCGGGCTTTCTGGTTCCCGGCTATTACGTTTTCGCCCTGAACGCGGTCGATCCCAAAACGGCCTTCAAGCGGGCCGTAAACTCCAACCACGAAAGTAACGCCCTGTCGGTGGCCAACGGCCAAGTGGACGTGGCTACCAACAACAGCGAATCGCTCCAGCGCCTTCAGGAAACCGCCCCGGACAAGCGCAAGCTCATCAAGGTTATCTGGACCAGTCCCCTCATCCCTAGCGACCCCTTGGTTTGGCGCAAGGATCTGGATCCGGCCGTCAAGAAAAAAATACTCGACTTTCTCTTGGCCTACGGCCAAGACGGCGATCCCCGCAAAACGGCCATCCTGGCCGGCTTACAGTGGAAAGGTTTCAAGACTTCCAGTAACGACCAGCTCCTGCCCATACGCCAGCTGGAACTCTTCAAGGAAAAGAAAAACCTTGAGGACCGGGGCGATCTAAACGACGAGCAAAAAACTCGCCTGACCCAAATCGAGGCCGAGTTGAAAGACCTGGACGCCCAGATGACCAAACTGGCCAAAAAATAAACCGTCTTCCTCCCTCCCCACTTCACTGGGCTCACCAATTCCCTGGCCGGTCTAGCCAGACGCTGGACCGGCCCACTAAAGGCCTATCCGATAGTCCCAAACGCCAACGGGTTTTAGATTGACTAGACGGGACACGGAAAACAAGATGATGGACCATGCCGAACGCCCCGGTTTTCGGGACCCCAAAAAATGGATATACGGCCTTACCCTGGTGGCCATAATGGCTTGGTCCTTCCGGGGCGCCGAAATTGAGCCGATGGATCTGATCCGGGATTCCAAGAACATGCTAATCCTGGCCAAAGATTTTTTTCCGCCCAATTTCGCCGACATTAAACTATACCTTGAAGAAATGGTGGTGACCCTGCACATAGCCTTATGGGGTACCATATTCGCCGTCGTCTGCTCGGTGCCCTTGGGCCTTATGTCCTCGGAGAACATCTCTCCCATTTGGCTTCGCCAACCGGTAAGGCGGCTCATGGACGCCTCAAGGGCCATAAACGAAATGGTCTTCGCCATGCTTTTCGTGGTCACCGTCGGCCTGGGCTCCTTTGCCGGGGTCCTGGCCCTTTGGGTTCACACCACCGGGGTTTTGGCCAAGCTCTTCTCCGAAGCCGTCGAGGCCGTGGACCCCCAGCCGGTGGAAGGCATCCGCTCGACCGGGGCCGGCCTCATAGCCGAGATCTGGTTCGGGATACTGCCCCAGGTCTTTCCCCTCTGGATATCCTTTACCCTGTATCGCTTTGAATCCAACGTCAGATCGGCGACCGTGGTGGGCATGGTCGGGGCCGGGGGCATCGGGGTTATCCTCTGGGAGCTGGTCAGAAGCTTTCGCTTCCAGGAGACCTTCGCCACCATGCTGGTCATAATCGTGGCCGTGACCTTCTTCGACCTTGTTTCCCAAAGGCTTCGCAAACTGGTCAGCTGAACGCCCTCGCTTTTTCGGCCGCGGGCTTTCCCCAAGCCCCTGACATTTACCCAATTTCTTGTTATTTGACCCATGCTCTGGGCATTTTCATGATTCAATGTCATTTCCCTTATGCTCTGGGCCTTTCCAACCGGGCAATCTCCAAGGAAGCTGACAAACCCATGGCCGTCAACGGAAAACCCTACAATCCCACAGCCTTCCCAGTCCACAGGCACATTGCCCAGGCTCGGATATGTTGTCTAGACAATATAAGTAATAATAAATTCCCGATACCGCTTAACATCATCACCGGTTATCGACACAATCCTAAGATGCTGAGGTCAGCGTCGTTCATACGTTTCAGCGTCATAACGTCAAATGAAACAAACCGGCTTTAATTGATATCGGATCGAGTTCCGATATTTTTGGGTAAAGTCATGACAGAACGATTTAGCGTTTACCACGTGCCAAACCCCACGGCCAAGCTCTATGGCATCGGGTCGGCCATACTGGGCCGCTGCGTTTACACCGGGAACACCCTGGCACCGCCATGGCCAAAGTATTTCTCGCCGAGCGTTCCGCCCCATCCAGCCAGGGCCTCCGTTTACGGTTTTCACGCCACCCTGGTCGCCCCCTTCAGGACCCTGGTCCCGGTACAAACCTTGGCCGAGACCCTGGAGAACCTTTGCCAAACGATCGACTCCTTCGAGGTCGGTCCCCTGGAGTTATCTCTCCTGGAGCCTGGCTTTCCAGCCCTCATACCCAAAGAGGCCCCGCCGGCTCTAAGCGCCCTGGAAGAAAGGCTGGTTAAAACCTTTGCGGCCTACGCCCTACCCATAGAGCCGGAGGATCTGGCCAGACGGGAACCGCTGACCGCCCGCCAACGGGCCTTGGCCAAAAAATGGGGCTACCCCTACGTCCTTGATCAATTCAGGTACCACTTGACCCTGGGCGATCCCCTAAACGAGACGGCCGACGATCTGAGCCGGGACAAACTCAATTACTTGGATCTTCTCCATTCGCTCTTAAGCGACGAGATCGTCGCGAGCCACCATCTCGATAGCCTTTGCCTTTGCCGACAAGCCTCCAAGGGCGGACCCTTCAAGGTCATAACCGTCTCCAACTTCCGCACCGACCCCACCCGCTCCGAGCCCACGGGCGCCGACCCCACGGGTTCCGATCTTATGTGCCCCGACCCC
>JAIRNQ010000211.1 GCA_031257955.1 Deltaproteobacteria bacterium
GCAATTGTAACAAATCCCGAAGATACCGGGTTTTATCGGCGTAGATACAATCATAGGCGATGATTTCCGGAAAAGACGTCAATCCGATGGGCAGTTTTTTCATGGTATTGGCCTCGGGCCCGTGGCGGAGGTTTTGGGCAATGGTACCGGCGAATGTCTGATTATCCTGGGAGAATTCACCCATTTTATCATATCGTCCATAACTCAGCCCCGATCCGTCAAAAGTTTCTTATAGAAACTCCGTAGGTAACGATTCGGATGGGCTAGCGCTAACTCGCCGGTAAGCGCGGAACTCTTAGCGAATCCTAAAATGAAATATGACACAAATATCGCCGTTTGGCAACTGTCTGGTTGGCTGTCTGGTCAGGGAGTCAGGGAGTTGTTTTGGTGGCGGGGCGGAAGGTGGGAGAAAACTGTCCGGTCAGGGAATTCGAGGCCTGAAAATTTGGGTTATGCCAGACAAGGCTAATTAATTGTACGGTTCTATATGATTTGCCCGTGAACGGTTACTTTGAATATACGAATATATATACGTTCTGCAGTGGTATTATTTAAAGTTTGTTATAAACCTGGATCCAAATTTGATTGAGTCTTTTTCGACCCATTTTTGTGTCCAGAGACGCCAAAAGACCAAAGGCGCGGCCTTTGGTCTTTTGGCACGAAGTTGGCTTATAGTCGGTCGGGACCGGGCCCCGGGCGGGGAAAAAATTGCCCCACGTCTCCCCGGCTCGGCCCAAGGGCCAGATAGTGGGGAAATCGTGGGGCGGGCGGATTATTGGCCGAGTAATTTTTGAAGGGGTTGTTACGGGCCGGCTAGGCTGGGCCTTTGATCCCGCCGGGCCTGGGCCGGCCGGGTCAATTGGCCTCGCCGGTGGTCGGGAAGCCCTCCATGGCCGTTTGGGCGTTGTTTTCCATCATCGACTCGAAAGCGCCGATGATGCCGCCGGTCTCGGGGTGGAGCTGGCGGTCGAGCACTTGCTTGGCCCCGGCGATGGAGTACTTCTCTTCCTTCAAAAGTGACTTGATGGTGAGGACCCGTTCGACGGCCTCTTCGTTGTACCGGCGCTGGCGTCCGGAGGTGCGGAGGGGACTGAAGTAACCGTTAAACTCACTCTCCCAATAACGCAAGGTGTGGATTGGAACTCCGGTTAAGTCCGACACTTCGCCGATGGTCAGCCAATCTTTCTTTATAATCATTGTCATGGCGGTCCTCACTGAAATCTGGTGGTCTGAAGCCGGGCGCCAAAGGCGTCCTGGCCAAGGGACAACGCAAGTTTTGGGCCAAATTTCAGCGAAAATAAAAGGTTGATAATAAGGGGTTTTTTAGGCCAAGGTCGAGGAACGGGCAAATTTTGCCGCCAAAAACCTTGAGCTTAACCTGGGGCGACTTGGCTGGACGGCTAAGGTAAGGGCCGGACAAAGGCTTTCCTTTGATCGGCGCCTTCATTGACTTTAGTGTGTCAATGAAGTAAAAGAAACCTAAGGGCCAAACGGTCCCGGGGAAGCCTTCCCCGGAAACGACGCTCCCAAGGCCACGGGTCCCTGGCCACAAGACCACTGGCCCCGGCCAAGGGATTTGGGCTGGCAAAGGCGGTAGGCGATGGCGGGCGGCACCCCGGACATTTTGGAAGAACTCTTTCTGGTTTGCGCCCACACCGGCGGCGCTCTGGAGGCCATCGAGGAAGCCCTGCTCCGGGAGGCCTTGTCCTTGGCTGGCCGGAAGTTGCCGCCCGAGGCCGAGGGGCGCCTGGCCGAGAGGATCGCCGAGCTGGCCCTGATGGCCAAGGAGGCCTGGATCTGCGGCCGGGGTTCCAAGGTCGCCTTTGAGGGCGGGTTGGAAAAGCGCCTGGAACGGGTGGCCTGGGCCGATCGGCTCCTGCGGCTCCTGTTCGCCGGCCACGCCGGCCGCCGGCCGGCCGGCTAGACTCGGGCCCGGGCCTGACCAGGCCCGCCGGCGGCGGCCCGCGGAAGGCCGGCGATAATTGTTCTGGAAACGGGCCCAACGCTCGGTTATAATCGATTGATCAAGGCCCCGACGCCCAAAGCCCCGGGAATTATCCTATAGTCGCGGGCTTACGGGGCTTTGACGGGAGGCGGCTTGGCCGAGTCCCATCGACCGGGAGGTAACGGATACCCATGCCAATGGACTGGGACGAATGGATTAAGAAGCGGCAAAAGGGGGCGCCGAGGCCCAGCAAGCCGCCGGAAAACGGCGGCAACGGGTCACAAAAGCCCAAGATTGACGACTTCATCCAAAAATTTAAAAAACCGACCAAAATGCCCTCGCTTTGGTATTTGGTGCCGATAGTCATCGCCCTTTGGCTGGTTTCCGGGTTCTTTACCGTGGAGCCTTACGAAAGGGGTTTGATCCAGCGTTTCGGCAAATACTCAACCTCCGTCGAGGAAGGCCTGCGCTACCATCTGCCCTGGCCCATCGAAAGCGTGACCAAAGTTAACTTCACCCAAACCAGGCAGTTTGACGTGGGCGGGGGGAACCGGGGCTTGGACGAGGCCACCATGCTGACCAACGACGAGAATATCGTCAACGTCCAGTTCGTCGTCCAGTACAAGGTCGACAACCCGGTGGCTTACGCCTTCCACATATTCGATCCCGACAAGGCCATAAGGGACGCGGCCATTTCGGCCATGCGCGAGGTCATCGGACGCAACACCATCTACGGGGCCCTGACCGACAAGAGGGCGGCCATCCAGGAGGATACCCGCGAAACCCTTCAGGCCATGATGGTTAAGTACGGCACCGGGCTTATGGTGAACAACGTCGAGCTTCAGGACGTGCACGTGCCCAACGAGGTCATCCAGGCCTTCAAAGACGTGACTTCCGCCAGGGAAGACAGCGAGCGCTTCATCAACGAGTCCCGGGGCTACCGCAACAACAAACTGCCCGAGGCCGAGGCCAAGGCCTACGCCATGATCGCCCAGGCCCAGGCTTACAAGGCCGAGCGGGTTAACATCGCCAAAGGCGACTCGGCGCGGTTTTCGGCCCTCCTGGCCGAGTACCGAAAGGCTCCGGAGGTCACCAGGCAAAGGCTCATATTGGAGACCATGGACAACATTTTGCCCGGCGCCGAAAAGTACCTACTGACCGGCCACTCCGGCCAGTCGCTCCTGCCGCTTTTGGGCCTGAACGGCCCGGCCCGGTTGCCGGTCCCGGCCGCCGATTACGGGAAGGGGGAGTGACATGAAAAATCGTCTGCCCCAATACCTGATTCTGCTGGTCGCGCTGGCCCTTTTGGGTAACGGCGTCCTCTTTACCGTGGACGAGACCCAGCTGGCCATAGTCTTGCAGTTCGGCGAGCCGGTCGGCGAGGTTCGCCAGCCCGGCCTCCACTTCAAGATCCCCTTCATCCAGAAAGTCGTCCCCATCGACCGCCGGCTTATGGAATACGACGTGGCCGCCGCCGAGATCTACACCCGGGACAACAAAAACATGGTCGTCGACGCTTACGCCCGCTGGCGGGTCGAGGATCCGCTGGTCTTCTATCAGCGTTTCAAGGGCGACACCAGTTTTTCGGTCATAGAGGAAGCCAAACGGCGCCTCGGGGTCATAATCGTCGGCGAGTTGCGGCGTGAGCTGGGTCTCCACGTCATGGCCGACATCATCTCCCAGAACCGCGGCTCAATCATGGAGACGGTCACCGACTCCAGCAACAAAAAACTGGCCGAGGATACCATCGCCGGCCTGACGGTCGTGGACGTTCGCATCAAAAGGGCGGATCTGCCCCCGGAAAACCAAAAGGCCGTCTACGACCGGATGAGGACCGAGCGCGAGCAGCAAGCCACCAAGTACCGCAGCGAAGGCCGCCGCGACGGGCAGAAGATCATGGCCGAGACCGACCAAGCCGTCCGGGAGACCTTGGCCAACGCCGAACGCCAGAGCCAGATAATCCTGGGCGAGGGCGACTCCGAAGCCGCGGCCATCTACGCCGAGGCCTACGGCCAGGATCCGGAGTTCTACGCCTTTAAACGGTCGCTGGATTCTTACCAGTCGACCATGCGCGACCGGAGCGTGATCGTCCTGGATTCTGGATCCAACGATTATTTGCGCTACTTCGGGAGCGTCGAGGCCAGAAGTAACGACCTATCCACCCCGAACCCGGCGGCCAGCGTGGCCGTGGAGGAAAAGGCCCCGGATAAATCCGCCGCCAACGAATCCGCCCCCCGCGACACCGCCTCCAGCGAATCCGCCCCCCGCGAATCCGCCTCGCCCAAACCCCCGGCCGACATAACGGCCCGGGTGGCCACCGACCAGGCGACCGACGGATCCGCCGTCACCGAGAACTGAAGCCACCCCATTCCGTCCCCGCCTAGGCCGGCCCACCAATTGGGCCGCCCTTGGCGAGGGCCGGCCCAGGCCCACCCGGAGACGACATGGCCATTTTTTACCTCTGTCTGGCTTTTATCGGCGCCGTCGGGCCCTACAGCTTCCTCGGGCAATTTTTGATGACCCACGGGCTGAACTTCACCGAACTCAAAACCCAGCTCTGGGCCTCCCCGGTCAGCAGTTTTTTTGGCGTCAACATGATCGTCGCCTCACTGGTAACGCTCCTCTTCATCTTCAGCGAGGGCCGCCGCCTCAAGCTGAAGGGCCTATGGCTGCCCCTGGTGGCCACCGTGGCCGTGGGCGTCTCCTGCGGCCTCCCGTTCTTCCTCTACCTGCGCCGCCTGACCCTGGATCGGGTCATTACCGCCGACAATCCCCAAGCCGTCCACGAAAAAACCGTTAAGTGACCCCTTCGCGGTCACTTAACCAAGGCCCCGCCCAAATCCCGACTTCCGTCTCACCCACAATGGCCCCGCAATCGGCCTCCAAGGGCCCGCCACGGCCTCGG
>JAIRNQ010000256.1 GCA_031257955.1 Deltaproteobacteria bacterium
CGGGTCCTATGGCTTCCCTGAGAGCCAAGACAGCTTAACCCCCCCACCCAAACCCAGGGCCCTCTTAAAATAGCCGCGAAGGCCTATGTGGAGGGGCGAAAAGCCGATTGTTCAGTTACCCAGATGGCTCAAAACCATAGTTGGCCAGCTAATGGGCCATGAACCATTAAACCTATCGGGGAGCTATAGGAATTTTTACCCCTGTGGCCCGAAGGGGCCGGATGAACTAGGCCTGAGATTATTAGATGGGGCTTCAGCGCCAAGCCCATGAACGTATACCCCGGCGGGGCCCGTTTTTATCCGCCGCTTTTAACTTGTTTGTCGCTTGTGCTAATATAATTTGGAATTTGGGGCAAAGGGGAAGCGAAAATTCCCGGCGTTAATTTTGATCAAGGCGCAAAAACCCCCCTTTTTGGGTAGAGCTGTTCAATAAAAATGCGGAATTAAAAGCGAAAATTTCAGACCTCAAGCTAGTTTAGGGGTTTTTGCCGATCGATCAATTTTCCGTCCGGCCGGTGCGACTTTAAGCGCCCAGGCCCGACCTTCCTCCCGATTCGCCCCAAGCGGGCGGCGAGCCCTAAAGTCTCGCCGCCGGCCAGGAACGGGCGATAACGTTAAGCCTTAAACGATTTAAAGGACCGATCCAAAAACCGCGAAATACACGCGCATTTACCGCCTTGGCCCAGGCGCCTTTGGCGAAGGGGCCAAATGGGCGCGAGCCTCCGGGAGGAAACAGATGACGCAAAAAGCAGTGACCGAGACCAGTTCCAAGCCTAGCAAAGTTGAAAATTTATTGACGTTGGACTATAACAATCTGATCGGCGAGGCCGTCGGGCCCGAAAACGGCTTGGAACCGGAAGATCTAAACTCGCTAAAGGGCCTCTTAACCCACGCGGCCAAAGACTTTAACGACAGGAGAAAGAAGGGCCTCTTGCCCTTTACCGACCTTCCCACCGACCCGGTCATTCCCAAGAGCTGCCGCAAGCTGGCCGACGCCGGGCGCAAGAAATACGAAAACGTGGTCGTTTTGGGGATCGGTGGGAGCGCCCTGGGGACCAGCGCCGTCTTTACCGCCCTGCGGCCCCTCAGCCACAACATCCAAGAGGGCAACAAAAGGGGTTGGCCCAGGCTTTTCGTGGCCGACAACATCGATCCCGAGGGCTTCGCGGCCATCCTGGAGGAGGCCGATCTCTCCAAGACCCTGTTTAACGTGATTTCCAAGAGCGGGGCCACGGCCGAGACCATGAGCCAGTTCATGATCGTCTACGAGCGCCTCAGAAAGAACCTGGGGGCCGAGGCTATCAAGGATCACCTTCTGATTACGACCGATCCGGAAAACGGGGTCCTCCGGCGTCTGGTTAACTCCCAGGGACTCAATTCCCTGCCCATACCCCCAGGCGTGGGCGGACGCTTTTCCGTCTTCACGGCCGTGGGCTTGGCCCCCCTGGCCCTGGCCGGGGTGAACATTACCGATCTCTTGGCCGGGGCCGCCAAGGCCTTGGAGGATTTCGCCGCCCCGCCCTTGTCCAATAAAGCCCTGCTCTTCGCCGGGTTGAACTTTCTCATGACCACCAAAAAAAATCGCCCCAATCTGGTAATGATGCCCTACGCCGACAGCCTGGCCCGCCTGGCCGACTGGTTCGGCCAGCTCTGGAACGAGTCCCTCGGCAAGGCCGAGCTGCTGGACGGGACCCGGGCGGCCATCGGCCAGACGGCCATCAAGGCCCTCGGGGTCACCGACCAACACTCCCAGCTCCAGCTGTACATGGAAGGCCCCCGGGACAAGACCATCTGCTTCATCGGGGTGGAGGAGTTTCGTTCCCAAATAAAGATCCCCACCCTCTTCAAGGATCAGGACGAGCTTTCCTATCTCTGCGGCCGCGGCCTGGGCGAACTCTTAAACTTCGAGCGCCTGGGCACCGCCAAGGCCCTGGCCGAAAACGGCCGGCCCAGCTTTTCCTTAATCTCCCCCAAACTGACCTCGGCCGGCCTGGGCTACCTGATGCAAACCCTGATGTTGGCCACGGTCATTTCCGGGAGCCTCTACCGCATCGACCCCCTAAACCAGCCCGGGGTTGAGCTGGGTAAAAAATTCACCTACGGCCTGATGGGTCGCCAAAATTACCGGGACATGGCCGACCGCTACTACCAAGGCAAACCCAGCAAAAAATATATCGTCCCCTAAACGGGACGATAAAACCCTTACGGGCATTATTTAACGTATATGAGCAAAAACCCCATAACCGACCCTATGGCCGATTTCCCCCCACCCGTGGAGTCCCCTTCGGGCCTCCCCGGCCCTTTCGGGCCGGAATCGCCCGTGGCCCTTGAGCCGCCCGATACCAAAGAAAGCCCTGGGTCCGGCGGCGATTCCGACGCCCCGCTAAAAATCGCGGCCGTGGGGGAGGAGGGCGACGGGGAAGGGGAGGCCGGTTACCCCGACAAGGAAGACAAGGCCTACAAGCCTTTCCGGCTGGCCAAGTACTTTTCCTCCGTCGGGGTCATAGTCATCTTTTTTACCTGCTTGGCCCTGGCGGCCATGATGAGCGACCGGGCCGAAAAAATAATCTACGAGCGGGTGGTTGACGACACCATCATGATCATGGATAACGTCAACATCCAGATGTTCAATAATTTTTTGCTCCCTATCTACCGGGAACGGGGCGAAGCCAAACTTAGCCAAGTTGAGCCGTATAGGTTAATAAATTCGGTTATCAAAAATACGATTCATGGCTTTGACATAAGTAAAGTTACCTTATATGACGCCAAAGTCGGTATGATGGTCTATTCTACCGAGTCTAACGTCCCGATAGTGAACTATGAAGTTGATAAAAATACTGGATTAATGGTACCCGTTGGAAATTTAGCTGATCCAATGTCTCTTTATTTAGAGGCTATTGACATATACAACGCTAAAAAGGAAGAGGCCGAGCGGAATCCGGAGTTAAGGGTTCGCCCCAACTACCAGCAGAGCGCCGGTTCCCCCAACCGGGCCGCTTACATCAACTATCTCAAGGAAAGGACGGTCATAGTCAGGGAAGAGGGCGGCTATCTTTTCGGTAAGTTCTTTCCCAGCGGCCAGTTCACCATTCGTTGCATCAAGGCCATGGAGGACTATTACTCCCAAAACATATCGGGCGTCTTGGAGGTTTATCGGGATCTAACCTCCGAATACCAGGAAATCGCCAGAATGCATTTCATGGCCCTTTTGGTGGCCATCGGCTCAAGCTTATTTTTGACGGGCATTCTTTGGATGATCGTGGCCAGGGGCGAATCCATCATTACCCAAAAGAACGCCGAGAAAGCCGCCCTGGACGAGCGCCTCCACCAGTCCGAAAGGCTGGCCAACCTGGGAAAGATGGTCGAGACGGTCAGCCACGAAATCCGCAATCCTTTGGGCATCATCCGATCCTCGGCCGATTTTTTGGCCTCCGGCTTAAAAGACAGTCCCGGACAAAAGCGCATAGCCGGGGCCATAGTGGACGAATCGGAAAGGCTTTGGCGCATCCTCACCGATTTTTTGGATTTCGCGAGGCCCATGAAACCCGTCCTCACGGCCGTCATAATCGAAGACGTGCTGGAGGAAATACTGGTACTTCTGGAAGCCGATATGTCCCGGGCCGGGGTGGAACTGTCGGTCAAGATGCGCCCGGATCCCGGCCCCATCCTGGCCGACCGGGACCAGCTCCACCGGGCCTTTTTAAACCTCTTGGTTAACGCCATACAAGCCATGCCCGAGGGGGGCCTTCTGACCGTGGGCACCTCGGTTCGCCTGGCCGGCGAGCCCAGCGGCCAACTGATCGTGACCATCTTGGATACCGGCCCGGGCCTTTCGGCCGAAGCGGCCAGCCACCTCTTCCGGCCCTTCCACACCACCAAAACCAAGGGCACCGGCCTAGGCCTGGTGTTGGTCAGAAACGTCATCGAAAGCCACCTGGGCAGCCTAGTTCTGGAAAACGTCAAGGGCGGCCCCGACGATCACGGCCTCAAGGTTACCGTGAGCCTTCCCCTCAAACCGGCCACGACCCTGGAAATCATCCCCGCCCACGAACTGCCCCCGCCGGCTGACCCTCCGCCTTCGCCAGAGGGCCCTGGCGAAGACGGGGACCGATATTCCGACCCAAGCGCCGGCGACGGAAATGGCAGTCGCCAGAATCAAAACAATCAAAACAATCATGGCCAGGAGCCTTTCGGCGACAAATATGTCGCCAAATAATGGGCTGGCGAACTCGCGAAAAAACCTTTTCGCAACAAACCCAAAATTGACTTTGGCCTGAGGACGCCATAATTTAGGGGAGTTAGATGGACACCACCATCCTCGTGGTAGACGATGAGCCCAATTATCGGATGATCATCGGGGATATCTTGGGAAACGAGGGCTACGAAGTCGTCGAGGCCGGCAGCGGCGCCGAGGCCTTGGAGCTCTTTAGGAACAATCCCGAGATAGACATGGTCATGACCGACATAACCATGCCCGGCGGGGACGGAATGGAGCTTTTGACTAAAATCAAGTCGGAGCGAAACGAAGTTCCCGTGGTCATGATGACGGCCCATAACGATACCAGACTGGCGGTGGAGGCCATAAAAAAAGGCGCCTTCGATTACCTCACCAAACCTTACGACAACGCCGATTTGCTGCGGTGCGTGGCCAAAGCCCTTGAGGTATCGAGTCTGGCCAGGCAGAATAAAGCCCTTAACGCCGCCCTGTCCGAGCGACACAGTTTTGGTAACCTTATAGGCAAATCCAAGCCCATGGTGGAACTGTACGA
>JAIRNQ010000288.1 GCA_031257955.1 Deltaproteobacteria bacterium
CCAGCCTTGGCGGCCAAGGCCATTGAGTTTCGCCATGTTGGGCCAGCAGTTATGGGGCCCAGGGCTATCGACTCCCGATTGGCCGCGCCGACCGCGGACTTCGGTCGACCGCGGTGGGTCCCGTAAGGTCCATAGGCGCGGCTTGTGGGCCTTACTGGGGCTTACTGGGCCTTACTGGGGCTTATCGCCAATCATGGCTTCCAACCAGTCCGGGGCGGGAGAGGCCGGTATGGGCAGGCCCCCGTAGTTAATCGAAGTGGTGGAAGAGACGGTTGTGTGGGGCGTGTCCCGGTGGCAGTCCCAGCAGGCCTTCTTCTCCCCGGTCGTAACCGACGCGTAGTCCGGGCTCATTTTGGTGAACTCGGTCACCAGCGGGGAATGGCACCTGAGGCAGTTTTCCTGCAAAACTTGGTACGTTCCCTCCCGGGCCCTGATGATCTCCTTGTCCAGGCCCATGGTAAAGGCATAGGCGTGGTAGAGGCCGTCGGTGGCCTTAAAGGCCCACTTTCTCAGGAACTTATCTTGCGGGACGTGACAGTCGTTGCAATTGGTCCAGACGAAGTGGGAACTCTTGGCCCAGGACTGGTAATAGGAACCCATGACGTGGCAATTTAGACAGGCCTTGGAATCGTCGGACAAATAGGACCAAGACCTTGAGGCGTATAGGGTATAGCACCCCAACCCAACAAAGATTCCGACCAGCCCGAACATGAGCCAAATCCACTTGTAGGTTTTCCAAAGGCTTTTTTGCGAGTCCATGCGAGACTCCTTACCGTTTACGGGAAAAGGGCGAGAACCGCTTTAGTCGTTTCCGGCCAAAGCTTAAAGCCAAGTCGTCAACGAATAAAGTTTATATTGGAAAAAGGATAAATTTTTAGCCTTAAGGCCAATCACGGAAAATTTTAAGTATGCTTAAAATACGTCCGGGAAGGCCAACGTCTCTATATTGTATTAAATTTCTGTCTTTAAAGGGTTATGTTGATTTATTTACGAGTAAACTTAAAGTTATTTTCGCCATAACTTTAAGTCATAAATGGAATGATTTTTGACTGCCGACCTCTACGGGCGGCCTAGCCGCTGGCCCAAAAACCAAAGAACCAAAAATCGGGGCCCTTGTGGCCATGTGACCTTGGGGGTCCTGGGGGGCCCTTGTGGCCATGTGGCCTTGGGGGGTCCTGGGGGGCCCTTGTGGCCATGTGACCTTGGGGGTCTTGGGGCTAGGCCAGGGAAGCGCGACTTAAAACAACCTCAGGCCATTTTGTCAAAAGCGCGACGGCGCGAAAGACTTTATGAATCCCTGGGCCCAAAGGCCGATTATTTCGCCTGGTTTAAAGCTCGTCCCCCTGGGCTTTGGATTTTTGGCCAACCAAAAGCTCAAAATGGTTTTTCCGGTAATTTATGGCCCCTTCGGCTTTAAGCTTGGACATCTCGGCGGAGAGGGCGCTGCGTTCGACTGACAGGTAATCGGCTAATCCTTGCCGGTCGTAAGGAATCTCGAAAACGTTCGACTGGTATAGCTTGGCTTGCTCGGACAAATATGACAGAAGCTTCTCCTTGGTCGTCCGTTTGGTTACGTGCTCCACCTTGCCGGCCAGGGTCATATTGCGCCTGGCGAACAGGCTGACCATGTTGCGGATGAGCATGGTGTGAAAGACGCAGGCCGAGGAACAAGTGGTGATGACCCTCTGGAAGTCAAAGAACATGACCTCGACGTCTTTGGCGGCCACCACGCTTACCGGCAAAACGCCCATGCCCCCGCAGACGTAACTTTCGGCGAACATGCCGCCATCGCCTATTTCCTCGATGGCCTCGCTGTTGCCCCAGGCATCGTCCTTAAACGTAATGACGGTCCCGGAAACGACCAGCCCGATCTCCCGGGCGTATTCCCCGGCGGCGTAGATTAGTTCATTTTTTTTGTATTTTCTGAACCTACAGCCGGCGCATTTTACCAAAGCGGCCAACTCTTTTTCCGATATGCCCTGAAACAGGGGCGATTTACTGAGGGCGCCGATATTGGTTTTCAAGGTTTTCGTTCCCGTTGGATTTACAACAAATGCGCTGTTTTTAGTATAATACAGTTTTCTTGACGATTAGTCAAGGGAAAATTAATTTATTTTTCGGCGCCCCGGTGGGCCCCGGACCAGGGATCCAACGGGCCGGGTGGCCAGGCCTCGAGGCGACCGAGGAGGCTTTAAAGCGGCCGGGGCAAGGAGTCGAGCGCGGGACGGGCAATGGCCCCCACGCTCCCCGGGTCCCCGGGGGGTTGGCTTTGGCGGCTAAAGATGGTTATCGTTAGTGAAGGGGCCTGGCTAAGCGGCCAAGGATCGTTTAGGTGGCAATGGGCGTTAGCGAAGGGGCTTGGCCAAGCGGCCAAGGGGTCGTTTAGGTGGGTCGTTTTAGACCCCGCCCAAGCGCCCGGTGAAGGGTGTTGTTTATGGGGCTATTTTTATGGACGTTAAAGAAGAATATGAATAGAAAAGCGACCAGAAAGGGAGGCTATAAAATAATTAATTAATTTTTTTGTGTGAATATTCCTATTTTTTTATATACAAATTCCTCGTCTATATTATTAATATCTTTATTCAACATTTTAAGTATAATTTAGTTAAAATTTTCAATGCGTTGGAAACCTAACTGTTCAAAAACATGTATCCGTTGAAGGGCTAGGTTCAGAGCTGCCAGTGTGCTTAGCTATATATTTTTGAGTAATTAATAATAAATATAAGAACTAACAGCAAACAAGATGTATAATTTGATCTTTGTCTTCTATTGTTTCCCATGATATTTTCTCATTCCAAGGTTTAGAGTAATCCTTATCAAAAGTGAGCAGCCAGCCTTCTGAGGCCAGACACTTGTCCATATAACTTTTAAGCCGTCTAATACTCTCTTCTTGGCTCTTATGTCCTTTAATCTTAAGTTTTAGCGGATATCTAATTCCTTTATAAGAAACACATATGTCAGCTCTGAATGTTCCCAGAGCGTATTCTCTTTGGATAAAATCAGCGCCGCCATTTAAAACCCTCTGTAAAAAAGCGTACAGAACTAAGTGAGTTAACGCTTCATTTGTTAATACAATTAAATTGTCTTGGATAGTCTCAACAATTTCATTATTTAACTCGTTTTGGCTAGATAAATTTAAATTTTTTAATGCAATATTAATACTTGTAAATACTAAACTTTCAATATAATTATTTTGAATGTACATTTCAGAATTTTCTGACCAATAAATTTGAAAAGCTTTTAATAGAGCGTTCATATCGAGTGATATTCCATCCATCCACTTGTTTCCAAAAGTTATTGTTATGGCTCTATCTATTTCAGGTTGAATTTTAGTAATTAATGTTCTGACTATAACTTCTTGATAGATCGGATTCGACGGTTGAATTATGGTACCGTCAGTTGAATTTTTTTTCAAAAGTCCAAGATCTAAAACGTAAGCAACATCGTCATCAGCGATACTATTTGGAAACCCATCTGACCCGATCAGAATCGCTTCAATAACTCTTCTTACTCTTGGCTCTTTAAGTCTTACTTTTAGGGAATAGAAATGTGTGTCGTTGCGCAATATCAATGATTGAGCAGCGTCGTCAATAATTTTAGCGGAAATATTTACAGAATAGTCATTCTTAAGAATAACCTTAACAGTTTGCCTCGCCAAAGCGTTAACCAGCCAAGGTTGCCCTTCGGTCCAGTACCAGGCCCGTTCTATGGCCCCATCATGAAAAACTTGACCAGTCGCTTCTGTATGTTGGCTATAAAGTTGACCAATCTCATCTTGGGTAAAGTTGGCCAAGGTCATTCTTTCGGCCACTATGTTAAAGGGGCTGGCTAAATGTTTGCCGGCTGATTGGTTAGACGCTAAATAGTCGCGAATATTACGCGTGCCAACTAAGGCCAGCGTGCTTGGGAATTTGGATACGGCTGAAAATGAGCGATCTATGTAGCCTTGGCGAATTTGGCGCAGAAAAGTCATAAGGGGGGCGCCAGAAAGACAGTCAGCTTCGTCAAAAATAACTATGAGTTTTTTATTTAAATTAAGAGATAAATAATTTAAAAAAGTTCTAATTTTAACAGATGTCCCCGCATTAGGCAATGAATCATCAGGATAAGAAAGTGTTACAAGTTCTTGAATTCCTGTCATCTTTAAGGCTCTATTGATTTGTTCCGCTATTCTTGTCATAGCTTTATCGTCATCGTCAATATTTTGGGTGGCGTCGATAGAACAGTAGAAAGCGTAGTAATGACCGTCAGAGTTGATTTTTTTGACCAATGCCTGTATGAAAGTGGTCTTGCCAGACCGACGAGGAGCGTGGAGGATGAAATAGTCTTCATTGGCGATCGTTGCGGCAACACCAGCAAGCCTTGGTAAAACCGGTAGCATGTAATGCTTTTCAGGCACGCATGGTCCAGTGGTGTTAAAACATTTTGGTGATAGTGTTATCATTGGATTTTCTTTTCAATATCGGGCAGAGGTTTATCCTCTGTCAGATAACGTTGCGACTGTTGGATTTCTTGTGGAGTTAATTTAGGCATAAGTGACTAATATAATGTAGGACGAAAATGTTTAAACATATTGGAGTATAGAAGCATTTTTTACATTACTTAAACAAAATCTTCGGATCAAACGTTACCTCGGAACTACTGCCAACGAAGTCAAGATCCAACTCTATTCAGCATTGATAGCGGTCCTCCTTACTATACTAATCCAAGCCAACCTAAAAGTCAAATGGTGAAATGGTGAATGGCGCTTTTAATCCGTTGAGTTCTCTTCTCGGTGCCCTCCACAACCATAGCTACCTGACTGGCTGGTACAACCAGAGCTATAGGCCAATCGCCGAGGCTAAGGGAGCGCCGGACGACAAGCCGCCTGATAAGTCTGGAAAGCTTGAGCCCTGAGCCTGGCCCATTTTAGGGTCCAAGGGGCGCGCTATCAAAGCCCGGACGGGCCCTGTTTGTCGGATAGCCGGATGGCCTGATTGAAAGATTCTGGGGCACACCTGAAAGACAGCAAGTACCATGCCGACCAAAAGCGAAAGCCCAGTAAGGGTTTCAGAGTCTGGCCTCCTGGCCAAGGAAAACGCCTGAGGGGCCGACTGGCCAGTTCCTTGGATGGCGGGATTATAGGGCTCGGCCAGTTCCTTGGATGGCGGGATTATAGGCTCGGCCAGCTCCTTGGATGGTGGGATTATAGGGCTCGGCCAGTTCCTTGGATGGCGGGATTATAGGCTCGGCCAGGGGTTCGTTTTTCAAATCGGTCATATTAGACCGGGCAGGGTAGCTATTTGGAAGGGTTCCAGAGATCCGCCAATTTTTCTTGGACAGCCGTGATATATTCCAATTAAGTAACTTCAAATGGACATTAAATATGGGAAACCTTAAATAACGCTATTATTATTGACTATATCGGGATAGGGCCAGACAATCAAGCGGTTTTTGGGGGGTATTTTAGCCCTTGATTTTCGAACGAATCGTTATTATAATCGTTAGGATCGATTGGTGGTCGGGCTAGTGACCGGGGCCGGTCGCCCTAGCTTTCGCCTTCATGGGGTGCCCTTCGGGGTCCGGGCGGGAGATGGCTTAACCCCATGTTTTGGGCCGCGAGCGGCCCATTATACCGCACCCTCGCCATTTTGAGGTGCCCTTTGGGTATTGGGCAGGGGAGGTTAAACCTTAAGGAGTTTGGCATGACCATGGTAAGCATGAAACAGCTTCTGGAAGCCGGCGTCCATTTCGGACACCAGACCAGGCGCTGGAACCCTAAGATGAAACCGTACATCTTTGGGGCCCGCAACGGAATTTACATCATCGACCTTCAAAAGACGGTCCAGCTTTTCAAGACGGCCTACAACTTCGTGGTCGACACGGTCTCCCAAGGCCGGAGCGTACTGTTCGTCGGCACGAAAAAACAGGCCGCCGAAGCCATCCAGGACGAGGCCAAGAGGGCCGGGATGTTTTACATCAACTCCAGGTGGCTGGGCGGCACCCTGACCAACTTCGTCACCATCAAGAAAAGCATCGAACGCCTCAACAAGCTTGAGGAAATGAAGGCCGACGGTAGCATAAACCAGTACTACAAGAAAGAGATCATCCAACTGGAAAACCAGATGGACAAGCTGCGCAAGAACTTGGGCGGCATCAAGGAGATGGATCGCTTGCCCGGCGCCATCTTCGTCATCGATCCCAGACGCGAAAACATCGCCACCGCCGAGGCCAGACGCTTGGGCATCCCGGTCGTGGCCGTGGTCGACACCAACTGCGATCCCGACGAGGTCGATTACATCATCCCCGGCAACGACGACGCCATCAGGGCCATCAAGCTCATGGCCTCCAAGATGGCTGACGCTTGCCTGCTGGGCCGCTCCCGTTACGAGGAACAGAACCGGGGCGGGGCCGAAGCCCCCGACAAGGGCGATCTGGCGCCGCTGGATCGGGCCGGCCTGGTGGTCGAGATGAAGAACCCCAAAGCCCAGGCCGCTCCCCAGCCGGTGCCCGCGGCCGCGGCGGCCGAGCCCACCTTGGCCGAGCCCACTTTGGCCGAGAAGGAGCCCGAACCCAAGCCCATTGAGTCGGCCAGTGTGCCGGCGGGCGAGTCGGCGGACGCTTCGGCGGCCGAGTCGGCAGACATTCTCGACGACGGGGACGATTCGGCCCTGCTCTAGGGTATTTTGGGGTCCCGCCGACGGCGGGGCCATACGGGTTTTAAGCCCCAAGGTCGGGGCCGCGGATTTAGCGGCCCCCAAGGGGCGATTTTTTCGCGGGCCGGGCCCTTGGCCCTTTGGGGCGGGGCGCGGCCGTGTTTGGAGAATAGGAAAATGAATATCACTTCCCAGATGGTGAAGACTTTAAGGGACAAAACCAACGCCGGAATGATGGACTGCAAGAAAGCCCTAACCGAGTGCGGGGGCGACATCGACAAGTCGGTAGACTGGCTGCGCCAGAAGGGCCTCATGACCGCCCGCAAGCGGGCCGGCCGGGCTACCCGCGAGGGGCTGGTTTTGACCAAAATCACCGGGGACGGCAAGGTTGGGGCCGTGGTGGAACTTAACAGCGAGACCGACTTTGTCTCGAAGATGGACTCTTTCCGGGAGATCACCGAGTCCTTGGTCGATTACTTGGCCACCGCCCCCCAGGCCCCGGAAAACGTCGAGGCCCTTTTGAAGGCCAAGTGCCCCAAGTGCGGCGAGGAGTTTGGCGAGGTCATCAACCGGGCCGTGGGCACAACCGGCGAGGTCATAAGGCTCAGGCGCTTTAAGGTCATAAAGGCCGGACCCAATGGTCTGGTACACGGCTACGTTCACGCCGGCGGCCGTTTGGGCGTTTTGGTGGAGCTGGAAGTGGAAAAGCCCGGACCGGCCGCGGACGATCTGGCCCATAACCTGGCCATGCACGTGGCCGCCATAAACCCCATGGCCATCAAGATCGAGCACCTGCCGGAGGATTTTGTGGCCAAGGAGAGGGCCGTCCACGAGGCCAAGAGCAAAGAGGAACTTGAAGCCAAGGCCCAGAAGAGCCCCGGCAAGGCCCCCAAGAACATCGAGGGCCTACTGGCCAACATGGTCAACGGCAAGATGAAGAAATCCTTCACCGAGTTGGTACTCCTGGAGCAAGCTTACGTGAAAGATCCGGCCAAGACCGTCGCCGCCCTTATAAGCGAAGCCGGCAAAGAACTTGGAAAAATCGAGGTCTTGTCCTTCGCCCGCTTCCAGCTGGGCGAAGAGATAGAGGGCGAGAACGCTTCCGAGGAATAACCCAAACTGGGCGGGACCCAAAAGGTCCCGCCCGGGACAACCCCCATGCCTTACCGATATAAGACGGTCCTATTAAAGATCTCCGGGGAGGCCCTGCAGGGCCCGACCGCCTTTGGTCTCGACCCCGACACCGTCGACGACATAGCCTCCCAAATCGCCGAAGTCTGCCGTGAGGGCATCCGCCTGGGACTGGTCATCGGCGGTGGCAACATCTTCAGGGGCCAGGCCCTGGCCGAAAGGGGCCTCAACCGGGTGACCGGCGATCACATGGGCATGTTAGCCACGGTCATAAACGCCTTGGCCATGCAAGACGCCCTGGAACGCCAAGGACTGGAAACCCGGGTTCAGGGCGCCATCAGGATGGTCGAATTCTGTGAGCCTTTCATCAGGCGCCGGGCCATAAGGCATTTGGAAAAGGGCCGGGTGGTTATTTTCGCCGCCGGCACCGGCAACCCCTACCTCACCACCGACACGGCCGCCGTGTTGAGGGCCAGCGAGATCGGGGCCGACGTGATTTTGAAGGGCACCATGGTCGACGGCATTTACGACTGCGACCCCAAGAAAAACAAAGAGGCCAAGCTTTACGAACAGATCAATTACATGGACGTCATCAAACTGAGACTGAGGGTCATGGACACTACGGCCATTTCCCTGGCCATGGAAAACAAAATTCCCACCATCGTTTTTAACTTGCAGATTAAGGGCAACATCAAAAAAACCGTTTTGGGCGAGCCCATAGGCACTTTGGTCTCCGACCAAGCCTAGCCGGCGGGCCCCGACCGCCTTTCGGCCGACTGACTGGCCTGCCGACTGATCGGCCTACCGGTTGGCCCACTGGCCGTCCCAACCGTCCGGTTGGGCAGCGGTTTGAATTTTGGCCCGTTTGGGCCTAGAATTATCCAAAATTCGCAAACGGCCGCTATCGACGCGGCACGGGTTAGCTATATGACAGAAGACGTTTTCGAGGACCTTAAGTCCCGCATGGAAAAGACCCTGGAATCCCTGGGCCGCGATTTTAAAAAGCTTCGGACGGGACGGGCCACCCCGGCCCTCTTGGACAACCTGAAGGCCAATTATTACGGCAACCCCACCCCCCTGGCCCAGATGGCCTCGGTCACCGCCCCGGAGGCCAGGCTATTGGTCATCCAACCCTGGGACGCCTCGGCCATAACAGAGATCGAAAAGGTTATCCTCAAAAGCGAGCTGGGCCTCACCCCCCAAAGCGACGGCAAGGTCATTCGCATAAACGTGCCGCCCCTTAGCCAGGAAAGGCGCAAGGAACTGGCCAAGCTGGTCAAGAAAAACGCCGAGGAGGCCAAGGTGGCCATCCGGGCCATCCGCCGGGAGGCCAACGAGACCTTGAAGGAACGCAAGAAAGCCAAGGATATTGGCGAAGACGATCTGGCCAAGGCGGAGACGCAGGTACAGAAGATCACCGACGGTTACGTCGAAAAGGTGGACAAAGCGGCGGCGGCCAAGGACAAAGAAATTCTGGAATTCTAACACCCGACTCCCCGCCCGTTCGACCGGCCGGCTTTTCCGGCCAACCCTAGGGGCAAGATGAAATCAAGTCGCCCGGGGCTAAGACCGGCCCAACTGACGGTCATCTACGCGTTGGCCGCGGTGTTGACACTCATAAACCAAGCCGACGGTTTGGCCGGCTGGCTCGACGATCTGGCCCGTTCCGGGCAAAGCCGTTTTCACTCATGGACCTTGGAGCTGGCCGACGACGTGCGTTCGGCATCGGCCCGGACCGGCCTTTCGGCGGTCTCCCGGGGCGAGTCCAAAATCTTGGAGGCCATGACCCCCAAGTGGGAGATTGGCCGCCTCTCCGGCGGCGACGGTTCCGCCGCCGAAGCCGAGCCATCGGGCTCTGACCCAAGCCAAGCAACAAGCCAAGCCCCAAGCCAAACCATTGCCGACGACGGGTCGGCCACTCTGGTGGCCATGGCCCCGAGGCCCCAGGGCCCCGCCGGCGGAGCGCCCCCCGAGGCGGCCGTCCCGGAGACCGTATCGGACGCGGCCATATCGGTCAGCCTCGCCAACTCCCCTCCCCCTTCGGCCAACGGCCAGGCCGAGAACCCCGATTCCGGCGCGCCGGCCAATCCCCCGACCATTTACGACCAAGATCTTCAGGCCCTGGCCATACCCCTTAAGCCCCAGACCGAGAGGGTCGGCTTTAAGAGCGACGCGCCGATAGAGCGGGTCTTCCTGACCGGCGACTCGATGATGATCGAAGGCATCGGGCCGCCCCTGGAGCGCTATTTTAAGGCCATCGAGGGCATCGAGGTTAGCCGCAAGGGCCAGTACTCGACGGGCTTGTGCCGGCTGGATTACTTCGACTGGCCCGGTTTTTTCCAAACCCAACTGGCCGAACGGAAGCCGGATCTGGTGATCATCACCTTGGGGGCCAACGACACCCAGGACATAGTGCTGCCGGACCGCAAGCGCCATATAGTCGCGACCGAGGGTTGGAACGGGGCCTACGCCGAACGGGTCGAAAAAATGATCCGCTTGGCCGCCGAGGCCCAGGCCCGGATCCTCTGGCTGGGTCTGCCTATCATGGGAAGGGAACCCTATAATTCCCGGGTCCAAAATCTTAACGCCGTAACCAAGAAAGTCTGCGATAGGGAAGAGAACTGCCTCTTTTGGGACGCCAGCGCCTCGCTCACCGACAAAAACGGCAAGTACGGGGCCTTCGTTACCGTAAAGGACGGGCGCCACGTCAAAGTCCGGGCCAAGGACTCCATCCACCTGACCGACGAGGGCGGCAAGCAAATGCTCGCCGATCTCCTGGACGACAGCCCCTACCTCAGCCCCGAGAGCCTCAAAAACCCGACCCTGGCCATGGCCGCCGCGCGGGCCGAGCCGGCCGCAGAATCGGCCGGCCAAGCCGACCCCGCCCAAGAATCGCCCGGCCAAGTCGCTCTCGCCCAAGAATCGGCCGGCCAAAATACCGCCAGTTTGGTCCCGCCGCCGGCGCCGTCGGCGGCCGATATGGCCGGGGCGGCCAGCGGGCTGGTCAGGCCCGAGGCCCCAAAGCCGGTAATCTCCGTTAGCCTGGGCTCGACCGGAAGTTCCAGGGTGGTCGGTACCCTTAGCCCGGCGGCCGGGCAGGCGGCGGAAACGGTTGCCGACGGAGCCGCGGACGAAGCTCTGCCGGCCAGACTCCCGGCGCCCGGGGCGGCCCCTTATGGGCCCTTCGTTTTGACCGAGGTGGCCGTATCCTCCGAGCATATGGGCCAGGGCGCGTATTTGGCCGCCGTGCCCCGCGAACCGGTTGAGGAAAAACTTCCGGCCGTGGTTTTGCTTCACGGGGCCGAGGGCGACCAGAACTATTTCTCCAGGGGCTTGGGAAAAGAACTGTTGGAACTGGCCACCCGCCAGGGGCTGATTTTTATCATGCCCAACGGCGGCCCCTTCGGCTGGTACCTAGACAGTCCCCTTAAGGCCGAAAGCCAAATGGCCACCCACGTTATGGAAGAGGTCTTGTCCGACGCCTTGGCCCGACACCCCATCGACCCGGAAAGAATGGCCATCCTGGGCATCTCCATGGGCGGGCACGGGGCCTTAACCCTGGCCCTCAATAACCCGGGACGCTTTAAGGCCGTCTCCATCCTTTCGGCCGTGATAGATCTGGAAAGCCACAGATCGGACTCGGGATTGGACCGCTACCTAAAGCTCCACGAGATCCTGGGGCCGGCCAGTCTGGCCCGGGACGTTTGGCGCGATCACTCGGCCTATTACCTGACCCGCAAAAAATCGGCCTCCTTAAGCGACGTGCCCATTCTCATGTCCGTGGGTCTTAGCGACAAGCTCTGCTTGGCCGAAAACCGGCAGTACGACCGACTCTTGACCGATCTGGGTCTCAAACACTGGTACCAGGAACGCTCGGGCGGGCACGACTGGGTTTTTTGGAAAAACGAATTCCCGACCCACCTGGCCTTCCTGGCCGAACGGCTTTACGGGCCGGGGACCCCCTAGGACCCCTAAGCCCCGTGAACCACCTGGCCTTCCTGGCCGAACGGCTTTACGGGCCG